>JABDQU010000247.1 GCA_013042105.1 Boseongicola sp. | reverse complement strand
CACGAAACTTGTTATCGCCGACAGCACCCTTGGACCACTTGTGCACGCTGCTTTTGATTTCCTGGGCGATACACTTCCGCTCGTTACAATTCGCGACGCTCAAGGTCCGGATGCCGGAACCGTGGGCGAGTCCGACTTCGACCAGCTCCGGGAAGGCGCACCTTTCACCGGCACCGGCCTCCCGGATGACGAATGGCAGGCAATTGCGCTTAACTACACGTCAGGAACCTCCGGCCGTCCGAAAGGTGTGATCTACCACCACCGTGGCGCAGCCCTCATGGCGATGGGAACCGTCAACGCCTGGCAGGTCCCGCACTATGCGTCTTACCTGTCCATCGTCCCGATGTTTCACTGCAACGGCTGGTGCCATCCCTGGATGCTCCCGCTCGTCGGCGGCAAAATGGTTTTCACCCGTGACCCGGTGCCACAGCGTATTTTCGATGCCATCGAGGCCGAACAAGTCACCCATTTCGGCGCGGCCCCGATCGTTCTTCAGATGCTCGCTGAAAGCCCGCACAGCCCCAAAACACCCTATGACCCGCGCATCCGCGTGATGACGGCCGGTGCGCCCCCGCCGCCCGCAATACTTGAGAAAACCGGCGCGATGGGCCTCGATGTCATGCAGGTCTATGGCCTGACCGAAACCTACGGCCACATCTCGCAGTGCTTGTGGCAGGAAGATTGGGACGACCTCACACCGTCCGAACAGGCCGAGCTTCAAGCTCACCAAGGCGTGGCATTCCCTATGGTCGAAGAGGTGGCAGTCATTGATCGCGAGACCGGCAAACCCGTCCCCAAGGACGGCGAAACCCAAGGCGAAATCGCCATTCGCGCCAATACCGTCATGAAAGGCTACTACAAGGACGATAACGCCACATCGGAAGCTTTTGCAGGCGAATGGTTCTGGTCCGGCGATGCCGCAGTCGTCCACGCGAACGGCTACATGCAAGTCCGCGACCGCCTGAAAGACGTGATCATATCGGGCGGTGAGAACATCTCATCCGTCGAAGTTGAAGCGGTTCTTTATCGTCACCCGGACGTGCAGGCTGCCGCCGTGGTCGCAAAACCGGACGAAAAATGGGGCGAAGTCCCATGCGCCTATGTCGAACTCCGCGAGGGAACCAACCCCAGCGACCAAGACATCATCACGTTCTGCCGAGGCCACCTCGCTGGCTTCAAGACACCCAAATCCGTGGTGTTTGGGGACCTCCCCAAAACTGCGACCGGCAAAATCAAGAAGTTTGAGCTGCGTCAACTGGCCCGTGCAGAAGGATAATCCTGAATGGCTCTCATCGCTCCCTCCCGACGGCTTCGCCGCACTCCTTTCTCTGACGGCGTAGAGGCTGCAGGCGTCGGCGGATATACCGTCTACAATCACATGCTTCTTCCCGTGTTCTTTGAAAGCATCGAGGCCGATTACCATCATCTCAAAAAGCACGTTCAGGTCTGGGATGTGGCCTGCGAGCGTCAGGTCGAACTGCGCGGACCCGACGCCACACGGCTCATGCAAACGCTGACACCCCGTGACCTGCGAGGCATGTTGCCGGGCCAATGCCTCTACGTTCCAATCGTCGATGAAACAGGCGGCATGCTGAACGATCCGGTTGCAGTGAAGCTCAGTGAAGATCGCTATTGGATCTCAATTGCGGATTCCGACCTGCTGCTTTGGGTCAAAGGCATCGCGAACGCCTACCGCTTCGAAGTCCTCGTCGACGAGCCTGATATCAGTCCACTTGCGATCCAGGGCCCGAAAGCGGATGAACTTGCAGCCCGTGTCTTCGGAGAAGACATTCGCAACCTGCGCTTTTTCCGCTTCGGGATCTTCAGTTTTGAAGGTCAGGACGTCGTCATTGCGCGCTCGGGCTATTCCAAGCAGGGCGGTTTTGAGATCTATGTCGAAGGCTCCGAATGGGGCATGCCAATCTGGAACGCGCTGTTTGAAGCCGGCAAGGACCTGAACGTCCGCGCTGGCTGTCCAAACGCCGCCGAGCGGATCGAAAGCGGGCTTCTCAGCTACGGCAACGATATGACCCGCGAGAACACCCCGCACGAATGCGGGCTTGGTAAATTCTGCAATACTCAAACGGCTATCGGCTGCATGGGGCGCGATGCTTTGCTTCGTGTCGCCAAGGACGGACCCATCCGCCAAATCCGACCCATCGAGATCAAAGGCCGTGTGCCGGTCTGCGATCGAGCTTGGCCGATCATGGCGAAGGGTCAGAAAGTCGGTCAGATTACATCAACCGCGTGGTCACCTGATTTCGATTGCACAGTCGCAATCGGCATGGTGCGGATGACCCACTGGGACCCCGGCACAATTCTGTCGATTGAGACGCCAGAAGGCATCGTCGAAGGGCTCGTTAAAGAAGAATTCTGGCATAGCAACTAAAGCGTGGCGAAAGCCACGGCCTCTACTTTCAGAACAGATGCGCCGGCGCGCTTTGACACGCCGGTGTAGGCAAATATGCCGCCATCCATGTCTTAGGGTCTGACAAGACGATAGACTTTGAAGTTAGCTCCGTTGGGCTCTCTCCCATTGGGGCTTCGTGCAAACACCAATCCGACACTCTTTCCAAGCTGTATCGTAGCGTTCAAACCTACTGTTTTCGATTGATCGATAGTCCAGAGGCCTGATCGCGGGAATCAGTTCAAACAAGAACTGCACCGCCGGGCGTAGTATCTGGAGAGGCACCACCCAAGACCCACGTCGAAGGCCACGCGACAGCCCAGCCAAATTAACCCTGCCCACTGCAAAGGAAACCAAACCTAAGGCTTTGATTTTGTATGATTTCAGTGGTGAGCCGTGCAGGATTCGAACCTGCGACCCACTGATTAAAAGTCAGTTGCTCTACCAACTGAGCTAACGGCCCACTCGGGCGCCGGACGTAAACGGCGTATAGCGGTGCGTCAAGGGCAAATAGACCACGATCGCCGCTAAAGCGACGGCAAGCCGCCTTGACACAAACGCGTCGCTGCCGTCACGGTCAGTTGCGTTCCCCTCCCGTTAGGAAAATCATGCGTAAACTCTACCTTGCCGCGGCAATGCTTTTTGGTCTCGCCGCCTGTGGCGCTTCCCCAAATGGACTGCTTGTCAGTCCGGGCGCCGAAGCTGTCGGCGGCAATCTGTTTGTCGAAACACTCGAAGATGGTGGGCAAGTGCTTGTCCTGGACGGCGAAATCACGCCCGATACGTCCTACGTGTTTCAATCCCTGGCAGAATACACCGACATCGACGGCCTGGTAATCGCACAAAGCCCCGGTGGGGATTTGCTCGCATCACACCAGATCGGTCGCACGATCGCAGCCGAGAAAATCAATACAGCGGTCTTGTTCAGCTGCATCTCCGCTTGTGTCGACATCTTCATTGCCGGTCGCGAGCGCTCAATTGCAGAAGACGCCGAACTGGGACTGCACTCTGCCGAAGACCGCGAATTTGGCTTGTCCGTAGATCGCCCCTACTGGCGCAGCTTCGGGTTTGGTGCAGTGAACGAGGCCGCCTACAAAGTGCCCTTCGATGACATCTGGATACTCACAGCGGAACGAGCGATGGAATTGCGCCTCGCCACAGAAATCCTGCGTTAATCGTCGCGCCACCTTTGCAGACGCTCAAAGCGAGAGTATATGCGCGCCATGACCTCCGAGACTCACCCTCATGGCCTGCCGTTCATGAAGATGCACGGGCTTGGCAACGACTTTGTCGTGATCGACCACCGCTCTGGCGGGCCGGACGTCACGCCCGAACTCGCGCGCGCTATTGGGGATCGCAACAAAGGCGTCGGATTTGACCAGCTTGCCGTGATCGAAAACGCACCCGATGCAACCGCCAAGCTGACTTTCTACAATTCTGACGGCTCGCTCTCGTCGGCCTGTGGCAATGCAACACGCTGTATCGCCCGGCTTATCATGTCCGAGAATAACGCAACCTCGATCACCTTGCGGACCGAACGCGGCCTCCTTCCCTGCGAGGACGCAGGCAACGGCATGACACGCGTCAACATGGGACAGCCCTTCACCGACTGGCAGTCGATCCCACTGGCCCACGAGGTCGATACCCTTCACCTTCCCATCGACGGCGACCCTGTCGCGACTGGCATGGGAAACCCGCACTGCACGTTCTTCGTTGAGGACGCAGAAGCGGTCGAACTTGAAGCCCGTGGCGCCGTGATCGAATACCACCCCCTCTACCCCGAACGCACGAACGTGCAGTTCGCCAGCCTTATTGCCCCCAACCACATGCGCATGCGCGTATGGGAGCGTGGCGTGGGTGTTACACTTGCGTCCGGGTCTTCATCTTGCGCCGTGGCCGTTGCCGCCGTGCGCCGCGGCCTGAGCGAACGGCACATCAAGATCGACCTCGATGGTGGTCAGATCGAAATCGATTGGCGTGACGATGGCGTCTGGATGACCGGACCCACCGCCCACGTGTTCACTGGGCACCTCACCCCAGATTTCCTCGAGCAGGTCTGAGATGGATCGAAAGATTCCCACATTTGCCACGCTCGGCTGTCGGCTCAATGCCTACGAATCTGAAGCCATGCGCGAAATGGCCAACGACGCCGGCCTTTCGGATGCGGTGATCGTCAACACCTGCGCCGTCACCGCCGAAGCCGTGCGCAAAAGTCAGAAAGAAATCCGCCGCCTGCGCCGCGAAAATCCAAACGCGAAAATGATCGTCACCGGATGCGCCGCACAAACCGAGCCCGAGCGGTTTGCGAATATGACCGAGGTCGACCTCGTCCTTGGGAACACCGAAAAAATGGCGCCTGAAACCTGGAAACAGGCCGCTAACTTCATCGGTGAAACCGAACGTGTGCAAGTCGATGACATCATGTCGGTCACCGAAACCGCCGGTCACCTGATCGACGGCTTTGGACGCCATCGCGCCTACGTGCAGGTTCAGAACGGCTGCGATCACCGCTGCACCTTCTGCATCATCCCCTTCGGTCGTGGCAATTCGCGTTCCGTCCCTGCAGGGGTGGTTGTCGATCAGATCAAACGTCTCGTGGATCGTGGCTTCAACGAGGTCGTGCTCACTGGCGTAGACCTGACAAGCTGGGGCGCCGATCTGCCTGCCGCGCCGAAGCTCGGAGATCTGGTGCGTCGCATCCTGAAGCTGGTTCCAGACCTGCCCCGCTTGCGGATCTCGTCCATCGATTCAATCGAAGTCGACCCCGCATTGATGGAGGCCATCGCGACCGAACCGCGCCTCATGCCGCATCTGCACCTGTCGCTTCAGGCGGGCGACGATATGGTCCTCAAGCGCATGAAGCGCCGCCACCTGCGCGACGACGCCATCGCGTTCTGCTCGGAGGCGAAAAGCCTGCGCCCGGATATGACGTTCGGCGCCGACATCATCGCTGGCTTTCCAACCGAAACCGAAACGATGTTCGAGAACTCACTGAAGCTGGTCGATGACTGTAATCTCACATGGCTTCATGTCTTTCCCTACTCCCAACGCCCCGGCACCCCTGCGGCGCGGATGCCGCAAGTGGACGGCCGCGCCATCAAAGAGCGCGCGCGCCGGTTGCGCGAAAAGGGGGAAACGGCGGCTCAGAAACACCTTCAGGCGCAGATCGGCAGTCGCAAAATGGTTCTGACGGAAAGCCCAAGAATGGGGCGAACCGAGCATTTTGCCGAAGTTCGCTTTGATCAGCCACAGGCGGAAGGCGCTCTTGTCAACGTCGCAATCGCCGGCGTTGAAGGGTCGGCGCTCGTCGCTACCACGCAAGGCTTTGATAAAAGTCAATCGGAACGTATAGCAAGAACCATATGATTCCTCCGTGCTACCAAGGAGGAGTATCATGCAGATCACCAAGCTATTCGCCGCGGCTGTTGCGCTTTGCCTGCCGCTTACGGTTTCCGCGCAGGACATCGGTTATGGTCAGGGAATATACCAACAGTATTGCGCAACCTGCCACGGACTGGACGGCAAGGGCTCGGGACCACTGACTGAGTTGATGCTGGAAAAGCCAGGAGATCTCACCTTGCTCTCCGCCAACAACGAAGTTGAACCGGGCGCGTTCCCGATGCTGCGTATCATTCACATCATCGACGGACGGACCGGTATTCGGGCGCACGGTGGATCCATGCCGACCTATGGTGACATATTCATGAGTGAGGCCGCCGAGCGCGGACAAACCGGATCTGTTCTTGAAACGCGCGGGCGGATCCTGTCGCTCGCCATGTATCTGGAATCGATCCAGCAGTAGACAATTCGCCATGAATCAGGACGTCATCGGGCCCGTGGCAGCGGGTCCGGTGGCATGTCACGTTGACCTTTCAAGCGTTCCGCACGAGGGTGCAGGAAAATCGCCACTGGGAGTCGCTTTGAATGAAACTCATGCACAGCACAACGTCACCCTACGTCCGCAAGGTCGACGTTCTCCTGCGCGAATGCGGGCTTATCGATCAAGTGACCTTCATTCCAGGCAGCGGCACGCCGCTCGCCCCCAACGAAGAAACAGTTCATGTGAACCCCTTGGGCAAAGTTCCTGCCCTTTTGCGCGACGATGGTCCCGCGATTTACGACAGCCGCGTCATCTGCCGCTACCTCGACGAGATTTCCGGTGGGCGCTTCTATCCCGCAACGCGCCTCTACGAAGTGCTGACCCTCGAAGCCACGGGCGAAGGCATTATCGATGCGGCCCTGCTGATGGCCTACGAATGGCGTCTGCGCCCGGAAGAAAAGCGATTTGATGACTGGGTCGAAGGCCAATGGTCCAAAATCGACCGCGCCCTTGATGTGCTGGATGACCGCTGGATGAGCCATTTGCACGGCACCGTGACCATGGGTCAGATTTCTGTCGCATGCGCACTGGGATACTTGGACTTGCGAAACGCCGACAGAAACTGGCGCGAGGGGCGCGTCTCACTTGCGGCATGGTATGAAACCTTCGCAAAACGCGAGTCCATGCAGGCCACAGCCCCTGCCTAAGTCTTCAAATGTAACCTATTATTGATAAATTCGGCAGTATGAACTGATCGAGTCGGAGATGATTCTGCGACAAACTGCCGTGGTTTTGGGTGAAATGGGCCAAATCTTTGTAGTGGTTTGCTTTTCTTTAGCAGAGTGCGCCCGATTGTCCGCTGGACGACCACAAACCATAACGCTAGATAACCCCATCAAGCGGGCGGATCTCTTCCGCCCCGTCGAGGTGGGCAATAGACGCCCGATATGAATGGAGAAACTCGTGTCGCACGCAGATGATCACGAAGGCACACGCCGCGACTTCCTGTACTATGCTACGGGTGGTGCAGGCGTGGTTGCTACCGGCGCCGCCGTTTGGCCGCTGGTGAACCAGATGAACCCGTCCGCGGACGTACAGGCGCTGTCGTCAATTCGCGTTGATGTTGGCGGCCTTGAGCCCGGCTCACAGCTGACAGTGCTATGGCTCGGTAAGCCGGTCTTCATTCGCCGCCGTACCGAAGAAGAAATTGCCGAGGCGCGTGCCGTTGATCTGGCGGATCTGCCCGATCAGGTTGCCCGTAACAACAATTTGGGCGATGTGCCTGCCACCGACGAAAACCGTTCACTGGACGAAAGCGGCGAATGGCTCGTTCAGGTTGGCGTTTGTACTCACCTTGGATGTGTGCCGCTTGGCGACGCAGGTGATTTCGGCGGATGGTTCTGCCCATGCCACGGCTCGCACTACGATACATCTGGGCGCATTCGTCGCGGCCCAGCGCCTGAAAACCTGTTGGTTCCACAGGCCGTATTTGCCGACGAAACAACGATCGTCCTCGGATAAAGGAGAGAAAGATGGCCGGAATTCCTCACGACCACTACGAACCGAATTCGAAGGGCGAAAAGTGGCTGCACCGCCGCCTTCCCGTCGTCGGTTTGATGTATGACACACTGATGATCCCCACACCCAAGAACCTGAACTGGATGTGGATCTGGGGCATCGTCCTGACCTTCTGCCTTGCGCTGCAAATCATCACCGGCATCGTGCTTGCAATGCACTATACGCCGCACGTTGACCTCGCTTTTGCCAGCGTTGAGCACATCATGCGCAACGTAAATGGCGGCCACATGCTGCGTTATCTGCACCAGAACGGCGCATCGCTGTTCTTCATCGCAGTTTACGCCCACATTTTCCGCGGCCTCTACTACGGTTCCTACAAAGAACCACGTGAAGTCACATGGATCATCGGGATCCTGATCTTCGTTCTGATGATGGGCACAGCCTTCATGGGTTACGTTCTGCCTTGGGGCCAGATGTCCTTCTGGGGCGCAACCGTGATCACCGGCTTGTTCGGCGCAATTCCCTTTGTCGGCGATGCGATCCTGACCTGGCTGCAGGGCGGACCGGCCGTTGATAACGCAACGCTGAACCGCTTTTTCTCGCTGCACTACCTGCTGCCATTCCTGATCGTCGGCCTCGTGGTCGTGCACATCTGGGCTTTCCACACAACGGGCAACAACAACCCAACTGGTGTTGAAGTGCGCCGCACCTCGAAAGAGGACGCCGCGAAAGATACGGTTCCTTTCTGGCCGTATTACGTCATCAAGGACCTCTTTGCGCTTGCAATCATCCTTGCCGTGTTCTTTGCGGTCGTCGGGTTCATGCCGAACTACCTCGGACACCCGGACAACTACATCGAAGCCAACCCGCTTGCGACGCCAGCACACATTGTGCCGGAATGGTACTTCCTGCCATTTTACGCCATCCTCCGCGCCTTCACCGGCGATGTGTGGGTCGTTATTGCCGCCAACTTCCTGACCGGTGGCATCATTGACGCTAAGTTTTTCGGCGTGATTGCAATGTTTGGCGCAATTGTCGCAATGGCGCTGGCACCTTGGCTCGACACATCTTCTGTTCGCTCGGGCAAGTATCGACCAATGTTCAAATGGTGGTTCTGGCTTCTTGTCATCGACTTCTTCTTCCTGATGTGGCTTGGTGCCATGCCAGCTGAGGAACCGTACGCGACACTTTCCCTGATCGCTTCAGCTTACTGGTTTGCCTACTTCCTGGTGATCCTGCCACTGCTTGGCGTGATCGAGAAACCACTGCCACAGCCGGAAACAATCGAAGCCGACTTCGAGGCGCACAAAGCCGCGAAAAACGGTGGTTCCGGCGCAGCCGAAGCCACTCCGGCGGAATGAAAGGAACAACGACAATGATCCGTAAGATCACACTTTCCGCTCTGACCGCACTCGGCCTTGTGGCTGGCGCAGCTGCCAACGCAGCCGGCGGTGCCGGGTATGTTGAGGACTATGACTTCTCGTTTGAAGGTCCGTTTGGCACCTTCGATCAGATGCAGCTTCAGCGCGGACTTCAGGTCTACACTGAAATCTGTTCCGCATGCCACGGTCTTCAGTATGTTCCGTTCCGCACTTTGGGCGACTCTGGCGGCCCTGACCTCCCTGATGATCAGGTACGCGCTTATGCGGAGTTTTATGAGGTCTATGACCCCGTAATCGACGACTTCCGTGCAGCACTTCCAACCGATCACTTCCCGGAATCTGGCCTCGAGAATGCGCCCGACCTTTCGCTCATGGCAAAGGCACGCGCTGGCTTCCATGGCCCATACGGTCTGGGCATAAGCCAACTGTTCCGCGGGATGGGCGGCGCTGAATACATCGCCTCGCTGCTTGTGAACTACAACGGTTCAGAACGTGAGGAAGCCGGCGTCGTGCTTTACGGAAACGACACCTATGCTGGTGGCTACTTGGCAATGGGCCCACCACTTTGGGGTGACGACGTCGAGTATGAAGACGGCACGGAAGCCACCATTGAACAGCAGGCGCAAGACGTCGCTGCGTTCCTGATGTGGACAGCAGAGCCGAAGCAAAACGCCCGCAAGGAAGCAGGCTTTATCGCGGTCCTGTTTCTCTCCATCTTCTCTGTGCTGTTGTATCTGACAAACAAGCGCATCTGGGCACCACTCAAAGGCAAAGGCACCACGCCCGCCGAGTAAGCTCAGGCTTTACGATTTGAAACGCGCCTCCAGCCTTTGGGGGCGCGTTTTTCATTTTGATCACAGCCATCAGTAATTTGATCAAATTATGCTTGCGGGCGAAACGGCCCAAAGCTACGGTCCATTGGTTTCAATTTTTCGGTGTTTTATGCTGATCGGCATCCTTCAAAGCGGCCACTTCGCACAGCGCGACGGCGCACCTTTGCGTGACTACAGCACGCTTTATGCCGAAATGCTGAGTGGATACGGCTTCACCTTCAAAACTTGGAGCGTTGTAGACATGGAGTTCCCGGACTCCGTCAATGATGCCGATGGCTGGCTTATCTCGGGTTCCAAGCATGGCACCTATGATGACCTGCCTTTCATC
>JABDQU010000245.1 GCA_013042105.1 Boseongicola sp. | reverse complement strand
GCTTTGGCGGACGAACCCGTCTGCGGGAAGAAGCGAAGGCCGAGGAAGTGGTCGCTCGTTTGCTGGATTATGGCCAGCAGGTCGAAGGTCTTTTGCGGAACGCCTCGACCCACGCCGCTGGTGTTGTGATCGGCGACCGGCCTTTGGACAAACTGGTCCCTTTGTATCGTGATCCCCGGTCGGAAATGCCTGCAACACAGTTCAATATGAAGTGGGTCGAACAAGCAGGTTTGGTGAAGTTTGACTTCTTAGGCCTGAAAACCCTGACGGTCATTCAAAACGCTATCGAACAGATACTGGAGAGCGGACGTTCACTCGATTTGGCCGCCGACGGGACGAAACTTTACGAACCGGACCACGGGACCGAAAACGATATTGGTCTGATCCCTTTAGATGATGAGAAGAGCTACGAGCTTTATGCCAAGGCGCGCACGGTTGCAGTTTTCCAGGTGGAAAGTTCTGGCATGATGGACGCGCTTCGCCGGATGAAGCCGACCTGTATTGAAGACATTGTGGCGCTTTATCGTCCCGGGCCGATGGAGAACATCCCGCAGTATTGCGACGTGAAGAATGCGCGTGCCGAACGAGAGCGTTTGCATCCGTCGATTGACCATATCCTGGACGAGACGCAGGGCATCATCGTTTATCAGGAACAGGTGATGCAGATCGCGCAGGAAATGGCGGGGTATTCGCTGGGCGGCGCGGACCTGCTCAGGCGTGCGATGGGTAAGAAAATTCAGGAAGCGATGGACGCGGAACGTCCAAAATTCCTTGAAGGTGCGGCCAAGAACGGCGTGGACAAGAAGAAGGCGATGGAGGTTTGGAACCTTCTAGACAAGTTCGCCAACTACGGTTTCAACAAAAGCCACGCGGCCGCCTATGCCGTTGTCAGCTATCAGACGGCATGGCTGAAAGCGAACCACCCGGTTGAGTTCATGGCCGGTGTGATGAACTGCGATCTGCACCTGACCGAAAAGCTGGACGTCTACGCAAACGAGGTGCGGCGCGGGCTGGAAATTGAGATTGTGCCGCCTTGTCTGAACCGATCCGAGGCGACCTTTTCGGTTCGGGATCAGAAGCTGGTTTATGCACTTGGGGCGCTGAAGAACGTCGGTGTCGAAGCGATGAAGCTGATCGTCGAGGCGCGGGGCGACAAGCCGTTCGTGAATGTCTTTGATCTGGCGCGCCGGGTAGATTTGAAGCGGGTCGGGAAACGACCACTGGAGATGCTGGCGCGTGCGGGGGCATTTGATCAGCTTGATCCGAACCGGCGGAGGATCTTTCAGTCTCTGGACGGGCTCACCGCCTATTCCGCCGCGATCCACGAACAGCGCGCCAGCGCGCAGGTGTCACTGTTCGGAGAGGCAGGCGACGATTTGCCCGAGCCGCGATTGTCGCCGGTGGATGACTGGTTGCCGAACGAACGTCTGGATCAGGAACAGACCGCGATTGGGTTCTATCTGTCCGGGCATCCACTTGATGACTACGCGCCTGCGCTGAAGCGTAAGGGTCTGATGAACCTTGCCGATTTACAGGTGAAGGCCGAAGCCGAGGGGGCCGCAATTGCACGGGTTGGTGTGGTTGTTTCCGCCTTGCAGGAGCGCAAGTCCGGACGCGGCACGCGGTTTTTTCGCATGAATATTTCGGACCCGACCGGACAGGTGTCTGGCATGGCGTTGTTCCCGGATGACTTTGAGACTGTGCGCAAGGTGTTCGAGCAGACGACGCAAGTGGTGATGACCTTGGAAGCCCGCTTTAACGAAGGCCAGTTTGATCCGATTGCGCGGTCTGTTGCGCCGATTGACGGGATCGTGGATGCCGCGACCGCGGGGCTCAATGTGATGATCGACGACGAAGGTGCGGTGCCGATGGTGCAGTCGGTGTTGGAGCGCTTCAAGGATGACCAGTCAATCCGCACGCGAGGCGAAGTCTGTCTGACCGCATTGGCGGTGCCATTGCCGGACGCCGTTCAGGATGTGACCGTGTCGATCGGGGATGGCTGGCCGGTGTCACCGCAGATCAAAGGAGCTTTGAAATCGCTGCCGGGCGTGGTGC
>JABDQU010000244.1 GCA_013042105.1 Boseongicola sp. | reverse complement strand
CGCGCATTCATCTCGGCAATCGTCACAGGCTCAGCCGTCGCGAACAAAATCGCCTCGACCATCCGCTCCTGTTCAGCCAGCGGTGGCGCTTCAAACAAGCTCTCGCCCGTCTCGTCCTCAATCTCGTCAGCCACGCGCCATCGCCTTGATCTGAATGGGGGCAAAAGTGTCCGATTGCCGGATCTGAATGGCCCCCGCCTTCGCCAACTCCAAAGACGCCGCGAAATGAGACGCCGTCGCCGACCGCCGCCGCCCCGGATCGCTCTCCCAACCCTCGGGCAACCACGACAGCAAATCCGTCCACTCGCCCGCAAAGCCAATCAGCCCGCGCATCCGCTCCAACGCCTGTTCCAGCGTCATCACATGCGCACGATCCATCGCATAGGGGCGAAATTCGTCCTTGGTCCTGATCCGCGCATAGCCCTGCATCAGGTCCAAAAGCGTCGCCGTATAGCGCACCTTGCGCACCCGCGTCACATCCTCCGGCACACCACGCACAAAGAAATCGCGTCCCTTTTGATCCCGCGCCATCAGCTTGGCCGCCGCCTCGCGCATCGCCGAAAGCCGCTCCAACTGAAACGCCAAATGAGCCGCCAGCTCCTCGCCCGACGGCCCTTCATCCGCAGGATCCGGCGGCAACAACAAGCGCGACTTCAGAAACGCCAGCCACGCCGCCATCACCAGATAGTCCGCCGCCAACTCGATCCGCAGCGATTTCGCCTGATCGATAAAAGCCAGATATTGCTCCGCCAAAGCCAGAACCGAGATCTTGCGCAGGTCTACTTTCTGCGTCCGGCTCAGGGTCAGCAACAGGTCCAGAGGTCCCTCATAGCCATCGACATCAACAATCAAAGCCTCCGCTGCAAGGCGGGCTTCCACATCCTCAAAATCGGCGTCGCCATCCGGCATTTCAGGCTCCTTGCATCAAGGCCTCAAACTCCGCCTCAAGACCCGAAATGTCAATATCCCTTGTGGTTCGCCGCGCCGCCAACGCTATATCTGCGCGTTTTGCCGCCTCCGGCCCCATCCGCCCCAGACCATCCGCAATCGCCGCCATCTCGCCTGCGTCACCGTTACAATGCAGCACCAGATCACACCCCGCCGCCAGGGCCGCTTGCCCCCGGCTCACAACATCTCCTGTTAAAGCGTTCATCGAGATATCATCACTCATCAACAGCCCCGTCAGCCCAAGCCGCTGGCGCAAATAGGAAATCCCCGCCGCCGACTGTGTAATTGGCCGCTCAGTGTCGATCTCGGGCACCACAATATGCGCCGTCATCGCCATGCCCGTATCCGCCAATGCCCGAAATGGCGCAAAGTCTGTCGCCTCCAACTCTGCCAAAGACACCTCATACCTTGGCAAATATTTATGACTGTCCACCTTTGCGCGCCCATGCCCCGGCGCATGCTTCAAAACCGTCAAACACCCGGCGTCCAAAAGCCCCTCCGCACAGGCACGCGCCATCGCCTTCACTGTCTCCGCATCGCGCCCGTAACAGCGGTTCTGCAAAAAAGCGTGTGTCTCGGGGTAAGCAATATCCCCCGACGGCGCGCAATTCACATCCACCCCATGCGCCACCAACTCCGACCCAATCAACGCCCCGCGCAAATACATCGCCCGCGCCGCACGCTCCGCGTCAACAAACGCCTCGACCTGATCCAGCGGTGGCAACCATTCCCGCCAATGGGGGCCGCGCATCCTCTGAACACGCCCGCCTTCCTGATCAATCAGCACCGGCGCGTCACGGCCCACAGCCTCGCGCAGATCCCCCGTCAGACGACGAAGTTGCTCCGGTGTCTCGCAATTGCGTTGAAAAATAATGAACCCCCAAGGGTCACTATCGCGAAAAAGAGCCGATTCATCGGGGGTCAGAACAGGCCCAAGGGGCGCGAATGCATACGCGCCCCGGCTCACGTTATTCCTGGACGACGGGAATGCAGTTCGCCCCGTCCGAAACCAGCACCGCACAGAACCGACGCGCCTCGGAAAGGTCCGCAAACCCCAAAGCCCGCAACCTCCAGAACGTCCGTCCACCGGTCTCCGCTTGCTGCACAACGCGCTCTTTGCCGACCATATAGTCGCCGAAATTCGCGATCGCGTTCGCCCATTCGGCCTTGGCCACATCCTCGGACCCATAGGCCCCAAGCTGCACCAGCCGCGTCCCCGGCGGGATCGTAGCGGGATCAACCGCGCCCGTTACATCGTTGATAACATTCAAAGACGCCACGCGCCGCCCTTCAGGCCGCACCAAAGGGCGTGGCGTCGAAGCAGGCACACCCGGAGCAGCCGTCACCAAGCTCACCGGCTGCGCCTCAAACAAAGCACCGGCATCCGACAAGGCCGCCGCAACGGCCAAATCCGTCGCCGACGGCGCATTCTCGACGACCGCCGTCTCCTCGGCCTCGGCTGCGCCCAGTGCCGGTGCCGGAGCGACCTCGACAACCGGCAAGTCTTCTTCAACAGCGGGCGCCAAATCCGCCATCGCCAAATCTTCATCCTCATTAAGGGTCGCAGGTGCAGGCGCCAAAACCACCCGGTCCGCCAGTTCCGTCGCGCGTTCCTCCGCGATGCGGTTCACTGCCAAGCCTTGGTAATCGTTCGCCAATCCACCCGGGTCTGCCGGGGTGATCCGCATCGGACCTTCCAAAGCACGCACCACCGGAATGCCCGTAACGTCCCGCTGCCAGAGCTTCCAGCCCCAGGTCGCAAGCCCCACAATCAGCAACACCGACAGGAAAGCCCCCGCCCAATTGATTGCCGCCGTAAGCGAGCCGCCATCGCGGTCGCCCATCTCATTGAAATTGATAGCCGCCATTATATTTGCCTCACTGTAGCCGCCGGTTGATCCGACGTGCTTCAAACTGCTCTCAACTCACAGCCGCGGTGCGCCTTTGTCAGCGCATCTCTTCGACAGGAGTCACGCCCAGAATACCTAATCCTGTTGAAATAACAACGGCTACGGCGCGTGGCAGGGCAATTTTCGCCGCCGTTGCAGCACTATCGCCTTCATGAAGGAACCGTAACTCAGGCCGATCATTGCCCCGGTTCCAAAGCGCATGAAATTCCTGCGCCAGTTCTTACAGATAAAACGCCACCCGGTGCGGCTCGTGATTGCGCGCGGCTATCTCCAGAAGTCGCGGCCATTCGGCGATCTTCATCGCAACCCGAAATTCGGCCTCGTCTTCCAACTTGGGGTTGTCAGAATTCTCCAAACCCATCTCTTCGGCCTTGCGCATCACCGAGCGGATCCGCGCATGCGCATACTGCACATAAAACACCGGGTTCTCTTTCGACTGTTCCACCGCTTTGGCGAAATCAAAGTCCAATGGTGCGTCATTCTTCCGGGTCAGCATCACAA
>JABDQU010000238.1 GCA_013042105.1 Boseongicola sp. | reverse complement strand
ATGTGCTTCAACTGACTGACAGCAATCAATATTCCCGACGCACTGATAAACCCTGCAATCACCGGATGGGACAGGAAATTCGCAATAAATCCAAGCCGCAACAGCCCGAAAGCCACCAGCATCGCACCCGACAAAAACGCCAGCGTCAGCGCCGCAAGAACCGGACTGACACCCGCCGCCTCGGACGCCACACCAACCGCCGCCGCCGTCATCAACGACACCACCGCAACAGGCCCCACCGCCAAAGCCCGGCTTGACCCGAAAACACTATAAAGCACAATCGGGGCCATCGACGCATAAAGCCCCGTTTCCGGCGGAAGCCCCGCCAACAGAGCATAGGCCAAAGACTGCGGGATCAGCATGATCGTCACGATCACGGCTGCGAACAAATCACCGCCAGCCGTCGCGCGATCATACGACCGGCCCCACTCCAAAATCGGCAGATATCGCGACATTGCGCCCGGCATTTAAATCACCCGTCCTTACTTCGACAGCGCTTCAGGACGCGCCAACCACTCGCGCCCCTTCAGCATCGCACGCCAATAAATCGGCGGCAGGATCTTTTCTTTCAACAACCATGCGGCACGGCTGGGTTTCGTGCCATCAATCAGCCAGGTCGGAAAACTCGGCTGCAAAGCCCCGCCATAGCCAAACTCTGCCAAGACGATCTTGCCCCGCTCGACAGTCAGTGGACAGGAACCATAGCCGTCATATTGCGCACGCGGCGAACGCCCCCGGATGTCCGCCACAACATTCTCGGCCACAACCGGCGCCTGCTTGCGCGCTGCCGCCGCAGTTTTTGCGTTCGGCGCATTCATCACATCGCCCAGCGACCAGATATTCTCATACTCAACGTGCCGCAAAGTGGCCTGATCCACATCGACCCACCCGGCGGCATCCGCCAAAGGCGACACCGCGACAAAATCCGGTGCCGACTGCGGCGGCACAACATGGATCATGTCAAAATCCACCTCGGTGCGCTCCACGGTTTGATCAGGCTTTGTCACATCAAAAACAGCCGTCTTTGAAGGCCCGTCAATTGCCACAAGGTTTTGCGAAAAGTTGAGAGCGATCCCATACTTCTGCACATAAGCCTCAAGTGCAGGCACATAATCCTTCACCCCGAACAACACCCCGCCCGCATTGTGAAACTGAATGTCGATGTCACCGATCACACCCTTGCGTGTCCAGTGGTCAGCCGAAAGATACATCGCCTTTTGCGGCGCGCCCGCGCACTTAATCGGCATCGGCGGCTGCGTGAACAACGCCCGCCCCGACCGCATCTCGGACACCAACTTCCATGTATAAGGTGCGAGATCATAACGATAATTCGACGTCACACCATTGCGCCCAAGCGTCTCAACCAGACCTTCAACGCGCGCCCAATCCAGCTTTAGCCCCGGTGTCACGATCAATCGCTTGTATTTCACCACCCGACAGCCATCCAGAATGACCACGTCATTCTTCGGCTCAAACGCCGCGACCGCCGCCTTGATCCAATGCACACCTTTCGGAATCAAAGACCCCATGGTGCGCACGGTATCTTCCGCATCAAAGACACCGCCGCCAACCATCGTCCAACCCGGCTGATAATAATGCGCCTCCGCCGGATCTATGATCGCGATCTCAAGACCGGGCATCCGCTGCTTCAGACTGGCCGCAACAGCAACACCGCCTGCACCAGCCCCTACGATCACCAGATCATAAGACCCGTCCGGCGCATCCGTCGGTGTGATGCCACCATTTGCAATGCGGCGCACCACACCCGACATGTCATAGCCCGCCGCCTTGGCGGTCCGCACAATCTCCGGCAAAGGCCGCTCGGCCGCCTGCGACAGGGACCAAAGCGTGGTCGAGCGCGTCCCCGTCCGGCAATAGGCAAAGACGGGTTTTGGCAACTGCGCCATAACAGCTCCGAACTCGGCAGCGTCACCATCACTGACCTTGCCCCCGACGACCGGTAAATACCGCATCTCAAGACCGAGGCGCTCCGCCTCGGTCGCCAGCTCCTGAAAGGTCGGCTGATCGCCGCCTTCTCCATCAGGGCGATTACAGACGACCGCCCTGAAGCCTTTTTCATGAAGCTCCTTCAGATCGCTCGCGACAATCTGTTCTCCGACCGCAATCTGGTCGGTTAGATGCTTGATCTCCATTGGCGTCTCGTCCTTTTGAGTTCTGAAAGCCTGAACAGGCTCAGATTGCGTTGACCGGAACTTTCAACATCGGGTTGCCATCCTTGTCGTTCGGCACCTCGCCTGCGCGCATGTTCACCTGCAAAGACGGCAGAATAAGC
>JABDQU010000235.1 GCA_013042105.1 Boseongicola sp. | reverse complement strand
AGTCTGGCGAACACGGACTTCATCGTCCTGATGTCGTTCGCCGTATTCATCGGCGTTCTGCTGTACTTCAAAGTACCGGGAATGTTGACGGGCCTGCTCGACAAGCGGGCCGAGGGTATTCAGGCCGAAATCGACGAGGCGCGTGCGCTTCGCGAAGAGGCGCAGACCCTTCTGGCAAGCTTTGAGCGCAAGCAGCGCGACGTTCAGGAACAAGCTGATCGGATCGTTGCCGCCGCCAAAGAGCATGCGGCGGAAGCGGCTGAGCAGGCCAAGCTTGATCTGGAGCAATCCATCGAGCGTCGTCTGAAGGCTGCGGAAGATCAGATTGCATCTGCCGAAACATCGGCCGTGCGCCAAGTACGCGACGAGGCTGTCCGTATCGCGATTGGCACGGCGTCTGACGTAATTGCGCGTGACATGAAGGCTGACCGCGCCGACGCTCTTTTCGATGAGGCCATCAGCACGGTTGCTGCAAAGCTTCACTAAGCGTTTTGACATGACTTGAGAGAAGCCCGGCCTAATGGTCGGGCTTCTTTCGTTTGGGCCCCTAAATGCGGCAGCTGCAAAGTCTTCGTGCATTTCCTTTGCATTTGGCGCACTTGGGCGTAGGCTGCACTGCAGCGAGCCTACAAGGAGGACGACATGTCCGGAACACCGCTTCTGATCAAACGCTATGCAAGCCGACGTTTGTATAACACCGAAACGTCGGATTATGTGACGCTTGAGGACATCGCGGGGTTTATCCGTGAAGGTCGTGAGGTTCAGATTGTTGATCTGAAATCCGGGGATGATCTGACGCGGCAGTATTTGCTGCAGATCATCGCCGAGCATGAGAGCCGCGGCGAGAATGTCCTGCCGCTTGATGTGCTGACGGATTTGGTGCGCTCTTACACCTCGCAGGCCAATTCAGTTGTGCCGCAGTTTTTGTCGATGAGTTTTGACATGCTGCGCGAGGGACAGACGAAGGTCATGGAGCAGATATCGACGCCGATGACGGGGATGCCCGGGTTCGACGCGATGAAGGCGCAGCAGGAGGCGTTCGTGAAGGCCATGACGGGTGGCTTTGGTGGTGCAAGTTGGCCAGCGCAGGAAACCGAGAGCGAGGAGACAGGCACGGATGAGGAGCCTGAGGCCGAACTTGATGCGATCCGGGCGCAATTGGCCGAAATGCAGGCCCAGCTTTTGAAAATGGGCAAGCCGCCGAAGAAGTAAGACGAGGGCCACGCGCCCCCGCCAATTTTTACCCTATCTGAAGATTGAGCGCACCGAGTCTGCAAGGATACGGACGACGAAGGTTTCCGTGATATAGCCCGTCTGTTCTAGGTTCCGCGCGGCCTGATAGCGCCGTATTGCGCGACGCGTGTCGTCGTCGAAAACGCCATCCACACGACCCGGTTTCAGACCTAGGCGCTCCATTCGGCTTTCGATGGATCGCCGTGTGTTTTGGTTCAGATTGAGTGCGTTTTCTTCCTGAATAGCGCGGCGCTGACGATCGGTCAGTTGGGCGGCGCGCGTGAGGTCGTCGATGCGGTCTTCGGCCTCTTGGCGGAATGCGCCATCGGGGGCGATTGTGAGGTAGTCGCGGTAGGCCTGTTCGGTGTCCTGAATGCGGGCTTCATCCCAAAGCTGTCGGTCGCGGGCGTCGGTTTCAGCGCGTTTGCGACGTTCGATGGTGTCCAGCCGGGTCTGAGCAACTTCGGCAAACTCTCCATCAGGGAAGCGGTTAAGATACGCGCGAAGGCCTGCTTCGTCGTCGCGCGCACCGGTTTCCTCCCAAAAGGCGAGGTCCTGGGCGAGGCGTTCTTCGCGGCGGCGTTCTGCTTCGGCCTCAAGTTCAGCGGCGCGGCGTTCGGCTTGAGCGTCGAGGCGGGTGATCTGGTTCCGGTCAAGGAAGCTGGTTTCAGCGATATTATTGGTGCGTTGCCATGCGGCAATGGCGGCGCGGGTGCCGCGTCCAAAAATGCCGTCGATGCCGCGCGTGTTGAATTCCAGCAGGGTCAGGTCGCGCTGGATTTCGCGGCGTTGGTCGCGATTGAGTTCGAGAGCCTGTTCAGCACGTTCGGCGCGGGCTTCGGGCGTGTCGGTCATCGCCTCGATACGGTTAGCCGCCATGGCCGCGAACTGACCATCCGGGAAGGCGTTGATGTAGTTGTCGTAGGCCTCGATGGTGTCGATGCTGTCCGCCTGACGCCATGCAAGAATATCGGCGCGGCGGTCGGTGGTCGTGGTGGTGGCAGGGGGTGTTGCGACGGCGGGAGCGTCTTCGATGAAGGTCTGGCCCTCCATGTAAAAGCCGCCGAGTTGCACGTTCCGGCTGTTTTCAAGGTTGGCGATATTCTCGCCTGGGCGTGCCAGACGTTGAAGGGTTTGTGCGATTGAGCGCGGCGCACCGGTCAGAAGTGTGACGCCTTGCGGGAGGTCGAGGTCTCCGACGCCGATCTGCAGGAGGGGGCCGAAGTCGCCTACGAGACTGTCGCTGGAAATTGCAAGGATCGCACGGCCCGGTGTCTGGGACAGGATCGACATAACCTGACTGAGGGGCAGCGCGGTTCGCGCAACATCCGACAGCGCGCCGGGGCGGGCGTCCGAGGGCAGGAAGTAGGTCTCGTGGTCTGTATGGGCAAAGCGCCCGGCCAACACGACGAGAAGGCGGTCGGAGTCAGAAGCCGTATCCTCGAAGGTCGAGAGGGCGTCGAACAGGTCGTCGCTTTCGGCGTCGTCGAGGCTGATTACGTCGAAGCCCTGACGTTGAAACCTTTGGGCTTGGCTTGAGACTTCGTCGCCGCGGCGCAGGTCGTTCAGGGCTGCATAGTCTTCGATTCCGATAATCAGGGCTGCGTCGTCTGCAATGACTGACGCGGTTGAGGCCAATGTGATGGCCGTGGCGAAGAACAGGTGTCGCATACTCATAATCCTCCCTTGGACCTGTCCATCCTATTGGGAAGGTGGTGGAACGGCAAATGATGCGCTTTCGCGCTTGAACCCCCGGGCTGCGGCTTCATTATGTTGGGAACTCAGATTGAAAGGTTGGCGTGATGAATATTGAGCTGCTGAAGGCACTTTGCGAGATGCCGGGGGTTCCGGGCAATGAAGAACGTGTGCGAGAGTTGATCCTTGGCGAGGTTGAGGGGCTGTTTGATGAGGTGCGCGTGGATGCGATGGGCTCGCTCCATTGTGTGCGCAAGGGCAAGGGGGCGGACCCCGAGCGGATCATGCTGCTGTGTCACATGGATGAGATTGGTTTTCTGGTCAGCCATATTTCTGAGAAGGGTTTCTTGTATCTGCAACCGGTGGGTGGATTTGATCCGCGTAACCTGTTTTCGCGTCGGGTGCGGGTGTGCACGGATGACGGTGAGCTGAAGGCGGTGATGAACCCGGCGGGGCGGCCTGTGCATATCGCTTCTGCGGCGGACCGCAAGCGCATCCCCGAGCCACATGAATTCTATGTCGATACCGGTCTGGGTGAGGCAGCCAAGGACAAGGTCAAGGTCGGCGATATGGTCGTTATGGATGAGCCGTTTCTGGAGATGGGAGAGAAGTTTGTGTCCAAGGCCTTGGACAACCGGGTGGCTTGCTGGTTGGGCATTGAGGCCGCGCGGGGGCTTGGGAAGGCAAAGACGAAATCCGAGCTTCACGTTGTGTTCACGACGCAGGAAGAGGTCGGATTGCGCGGGGCGCGGACGGCGTCTTATGCGGTGAAGCCGGACATCGGGATTGGGATTGATACGACTCTGGCCTGTGACACGCCGGGTGTGCCCGAGCAGGATCGCACGACCCAGCAGGGCAAGGGGTTTGGTCTGCACATTCGCGATGGGTCGTTCATTGCGGACAAGGCTTTGGTGGCTGAGGTTGCAGCACTGGCCGAGAAGAAGAAGATTCCGTATCAGCGCACGATGCTGCGGTCTGGCGGACAGGACGGCGCGGCGGCCCAGCAGGCGGCGGCGGGTGCGCGGGCGGTGAGTATCGTTGTGGGCACGCGGTATATTCATACCGTGACCGAGATGGTGGATCGCACGGATCTGAAGGCGGCATTGGATATTCTGGTGGCGTTTTTGAAGTCTCGCTAGGTCAGGTTATCTGCGCGCTTGATCTTGGTGTGGATGGCTTTTGAAAGAGTTTGGGAAGGCGGTGCCAGACAGGTGCCGCCTTTTTTGGTTTGGGGGCCTTCATTTTTGGGATGGGGTGTCCGGGGAGGGTGTTGAACAGGCGGGTGTTCATGGGGGGCATCATGGGGTTTGTCCTTTTGTTGCTAAGGACGAATTTGCCTTGTGGGCGGTGCCGGTGCTTGAAGATGGTCTTGTGATTTCCTTGTGATCGTCTTGCGATTGGACGGCGGCGCTTTGAATAGCTTGTGATTGCAGTGGTGAGTCGATTTAGTTTCGAAATGAAGATCGCGTTTGCTGACTGTGTTTTGGACGATGAGGCTTTCACCCTCGAGCGGGGCGGTGAGGCTGTGGATGTCGAACCTCAGGTGTTTGATTTGCTTTTGGTTCTGGCGCGCGCTTCGGGTGCTGTGTTGTCGCGCGATGATCTGATTGAGGCCGTTTGGGGCGGGCGGATCGTTTCAGACTCGGCGATTTCGGCGCGGATTTCGGCGGCGCGTCGTGCAGTTGGCGATGACGGCAAGGAACAGCGGATTATCCGGACGTTGCCGCGTCGTGGGTTTCAGTTTGTGGCCGAGGTGAAGGGTGGTTCGGCAAAAGCAGGGCCTACATCAACCGGGCAGCGCATACGGTATGCGACGGCGGATGACGGGGTGAAGATTGCCTATGCCGTAACCGGCTCTGGGCCGCCCCTGTTTCGGGTGGCACATCATCCGACGCATCTTGAGTTGGATTGGGCCGAGCAAACCGAGCGGCAGTTCTTTGATCGGTTGGGGCAGCACTTCACGTTTATACGGTTGGACCAGCGTGGTTGTGGTTTATCGGATATAGATGTCGATGATTTCAGCACTGAGCGCAGTGCACGCGATATCATTACGATCGCAGATGCGATGGGGATTGATCGGTTCTCGATCTATGGCACTTCCAGCGGCGGTATGATTGCAATTGAATGTGCCGCCCTGTTTCCCGAACGGGTGATCAGGTTGGCGACGCTTGGCGGCTATGCTGAAGGTCGTTCTGTGCGCAATGGCGGCGATGGAGAAGACACGATTCTGAGAATGTCGACCGAAGGGTGGAACACCCCGGACTCAGCATTCATTTCAGGATATATGTCAGTTTATTTCCCAACAGCTGCGCCCGAAAAGCTGGCAAGGATTGCGAGGAACGCGCAGATGTCTTGCCCTGTCGAGAACGAGATCGCCGGGCGGACGTTTTATAACAACCACTCGGTGGTGGAGTTGCTGGATAGGGTCGCAGCCCCTGCTTTGATCATGCATTGTCGGGGGGATGCGGTGCATCCTTTGGAACAGGGGATGAAGATTGCGCGCGGGATACGGGATGCAGAACTGATGGTTCTGGAGAGCCGAAACCATTATCCGATGCCCGATGAGGCTGCCTGGGAAGTTATGGTGACGTCTCTGTTGGCGTTTCTGGCGGAGGAGCCTGAAACTAAAAAAGCCGCCCCGTGAGGAGCGGCTTTGATCTTGTCGAGGCGGCGGGCTTTAGAAGCCGAGGCCTTCGTACTTTTTCTTGAACTTCGAGACTCGGCCACCGGTATCCATGAGGCGGGAAGAGCCGCCGTTCCATGCCGGGTGCACGGTCGGGTCAATATCGAGCGACAGCTGATCGCCTTCCGAGCCCCAAGTCGAGCGCATCTGAACAATATCGCCATTCGTCATTTTGACGTCGATGACGTGGTAGTCGGGGTGAAGATCTTTTTTCATGACTTCGCTCCTTTACGCGGTCGAACGTGGTTTGTAGTTGGAGTCTTCCGCGATACGGGCCGATTTGCCACGACGCGAGCGCAGGTAGTACAGCTTGGCGCGGCGGACGCGGCCACGGCGCACGACAGTGATGCTGTCAATGTTTGTCGAGTGCAGGGGGAATACGCGTTCCACGCCTTCGCCAAACGAGATTTTGCGGACAGTGAACGAGCCTGCGATGCCCGAGCCGTTCTTGCGGCTGATGCAAACGCCTTCGTAGTTCTGCACACGGCTGCGTGTGCCTTCTGTCACTTTGTAGCCAACGCGGATGGTGTCACCCGCTTTGAAATCTGGAAGATCAGCGGCAAGGGCTGCGACTTGCTCGGCTTCCAATTGTGCGATCAGGTCCATCTGAAACGCTCCTTTATGTAGCTTCGGGTTTTTCCCGAAAGGTGGTTTGGCGCCTCAGAGCTTCGGGGTCTGTCGGGCTGCGCGTGGCACCCGCCGAAGGGTTCAGGTCATCTTTGCTTATGGCACGCGAGCGATTCCGCCCGTGAACTTGGGTGCTATAAGGGGGAGAGGCGTTTGGATCAAGGGAAAACTGGGTGTTTTGGGGGCGTTGCCCCCGGTGGTTTCACCACCTCCCCTAGGATATTTTTGGGCCAATAATGACCTCAGGTTTTGTCTTTTTCGTCCTGGTAGGCGCGCCAGAGGTCGGGACGGCGGGATTTGGTGATTTTTTCGGCTTGATCTTTGCGCCACTTCGCCACTTTGCCGTGGTCACCCGAGGTGAGGACCTCGGGGATATCGCGGCCTTCCCACGTTGCGGGGCGGGTGTATTGGGGGTGTTCGAGGAGGCCTTCGGAGAAGCTTTCTTCCTCGGTTGAGGCCGCATTTCCGATAATACCGGGACGCAAACGAATTGTGGCGTCGATCATCGCTTGAGCAGCGATTTCACCGCCGGTCATCACGAAATCGCCGAGTGAGATCTCTTCGATGTCGTAGTGGTCGATGACGCGTTGGTCGAGGCCTTCGAAGCGGCCGCAGATCATGGTGAGGCCTTCGGCGGCTGCGAAGCGTTCGGCTGTTCGCTGGGTGAAGGGTTTGCCGCGCGGGGAGAGATAGACGAGGGGCCAGCGCGCGCGGTCTTTTGGGGCGTTTTTTTGCGCGAAGCGGATGGCGCGGCTCATGATGTCGGGGCGCAGGACCATGCCGGCACCGCCGCCTGCCGGTGTATCGTCAACGTTGCGGTGTTTGCCTTCGCCGAAAAGGCGCAGGTCAATCGTGTCGAGTTTCCATTTGCCTTCCTGCAGGGCTTTGCCCGTGAGCGAGGCGCCGAGGACGCCAGGGAAGGCTTCGGGGAAAAGCGTGATGATCTTGGCGGTCCATGCCCCGGCGAGGTCAGGGCGGTCGGTCATCAGATCGCGTGGTTGCGCGGTTGCGCTGATGGCGAGGCGACCGTGGGATTTTGAGGGTTTGTCACTCATAGTTTGCTCCGGTCGCGAGGAGGTGAGCGGCGAATGCCCATGGGTTGTCGGTTGCGATGAGGCTTGCGGGGTCGGTGCCGCGCGTGCCAGCGTCGTCGATCCATGCCGCGAGGCTTTCGAGCACGTCGTCGAGCGATTGGTTGCCCGATTGCCATTGTCCAAGGGGTTCTCGGGCGCAGGTTCGGAACGTCTGGAGGAAGGCGGAAAAGCTGGTCGCATCCGTGACCTTGTTCGCTTCCGACAGAAGCTTTTCCATCGCGGTCATTCGAAGAGGCCGTCTGGTGGGTCGGCGATGATACGGCCTGAGGCGATGTCGACGGTGGGGACGGCCTTTTGGGTGAAGGGGAGGAGGACGGGTTGTTTCAAGCCCTTGCCCGCGATTTCGAGGAGGTCGCCTGCGCCGTGGTTCAGGACGGCTTTCACGCGACCCAGTTCGGTGCCGCCGGTGTCGAGCACGGTGAGGCCGATCAAGTCGGTGTAGTAGTATTCGTCGTCGGCAGGTTCGGGAAGCTTGTCACGTGGGGCATAAAGACGTGCGCCGCGAAGTGCGTCGGCGGCGTCTTTGGTGCCAACACCGCTGAGGCGGGCGGCAAAGCCATTTTTGACGGAGCGCGTGATCCGCACGTCCCACGAGGTCGCTCCGTCCTCGGACGTGAGCGGCCCATAGGTCGCGATGGCGTCGGGCTCGGCGCAAAAGCTTTTCAGCCGCACCTCGCCCTTGACACCAAATGAGCCGGCAATTGCGCCGACGCAAACCCGATCCGACATTGCTTCTGCTGCCAGGGGCTGCGGATTACTCCGCAGCCTCTTCTGCTGCTTCTGCTGCGGGAGCTGCGTCTTCGGCAGGAGCCGCGGCTTTTGCGGCTTTTTCTTCTGCGCGCTCGGCGGCTTTTTTGCCGGGAACGGCTTTGTTTGGGTTGTTACGCTCGGTCTTTTCGCGAACGCCAGCAGCTTCCAGCATGCGCTGAATGCGGTCTGTTGGCTGTGCGCCCTGATCGAGCCAATACTGAACACGTTCCATGTTCATTTTCACGCGATCTTCGCTGTCCTTGGCGAGAAGCGGGTTATATGTGCCGAGCTTTTCAATAAAGCGGCCGTCACGTGGCATGCGGCTGTCTGCTGCAACGATTGCGTAGTGAGGGCGTTTCTTGGAGCCACCGCGTGCGAGGCGAATTTTCATAGCCATGGTATTGATCCTTATGGGTTATTTCTGGTGTTGTTTATGGTGTTGGATGACTTCCTGGATGATAAAGGCCAGGAATTTCTTGGCGAATTCGGGATCCAAATCCGCTTCTTTCGAGAGCCATTCGAGGCGTTCGATCTGATTGGCCTCGCGCGCAGGATCGCTGGGCGGGAGGTCGTATTCTGCTTTCAATTTGCCGACGGCCTGCGTCTGCTTGAACCGTTCGGCAAGCGTGTAGACGAGGATGGCGTCAAGCCGGTCGATGCTGTCGCGGTGGCCGGCCAGAAGCTCGGCTGCGCGGGCTACGGCGTCGGTCATGAGTGTGCTCCTTCGGGAGTGTAGCGGTAGATGCGCATTTTGTTATTCATCTTGGCCTCGGCCAGAGCGTCACGTTCACCACCGAGGCGTTCAGCGAGATGGTGGGAGCGCGTGTTGGCAACATCGATGTAGCTGACGAGCGTCGGGAACTTGAGAACGTCAAAAGCAAAGTCACGTGCTGCGGACGCGGCCTCGAAGGCGATGCCATGACCTTCCGCTTCTTCCGTGAGAAGAAAGCCAAGCTCACGCTCATGATCGCCCGGTTCGACGCCGATCAGGACAAATCCTGCAATTGAGCCGTCTTGGTCGATGGTCCAGCCGCCGTGACCATGCAGGACCCAGCCGGACGCAAGCTGGGTAAACTCTTGCCAGGCGTCCAGGCGCGACATCGGCCCGCTTACAAAGCGGCTGCGGTCGGATGCGAGCAGGTCGGCGAGGGTTGCAAAGTCTTCGAGCTTTAACGCGCGCAGGGTCAGGCGGCCGGTGTGGAGCGTTGGGATACCTGTCGTCAGCTGGTGGGCGATTGCCACGGCTTCGGATGTTGCCGGTTGTTCATGAGCGCCAATCATGCGGCCTCCGGACGGGCGTGAACCCAGATGTCGAGAGTGCCGAATTCAGGATGTGTGAAGGCGTCAGTTTTGCGGCAGTTCATGCGCTCGGCCAGCTTAATCGAGCGAAGGTTGTCCGGCATGATGAGGCTGACAATACGTGTCCAGCCGAGGGTGGAGTAGGCGTAGTCACGGGTAGCCGTGGCGGCTTCAAGAGCGATACCTCTGCCTTCGCCGTTCTCGTAGAGCGACCAGCCGATTTCAGCTTCGGGCCAGTCGAGCGGGTGATAGATTCCGACGACGCCAAAGGGTTCATCCGTTGTTTTGTCGGCGACCATCCAGCGGCCGTAGCCGCGGAGTTGCCACTGACCGATGATGCCTTCGAGGTGGTGAAAGCTGGAGTATTCGTCGTAAGGGCCGCCCACGCCGACGCTACGTTCCGAGGCCCGAAACGCGATATGCGCATCGACGTCCGAGGCTTTGGGGAGCCTCAGGCGCAGGCGATCGGTTTCGATCTCGGGGATATGGAAGGCGACGCTCACGGGTGGTTACTTTTTCTTGCCGAAGCCTGAGAGACCGGGGGGGAGGGCTGCGCCGCCGCCCATGCCGGGAAAGCCGCCGCCCATTTTGCCCATTTGGGCCTGTGCTGCGTCGATCTCGGCCTGACTTGGCATGCCACCGGGGGGCATGCCGCCTTTGCCGCCAAGCATCGACCCCATCTGGCGCATCATGCCTTTTTTGCCCATTTTCCCCATCTTCTTCATCATGTCCGCCATCTGGCGGTGCATCTTCAGAAGTTTGTTGAGGTCCGATACCTGCATGCCGGCACCTGCGGCGATGCGCTTTTTGCGGCTGGCTTGCAGGAGGGCAGGGTTAGCGCGCTCTTTCTTGGTCATGGACTGAATGAGGGCAATCTGGCGTTTCAGGACTTTGTCGTCCATGCCCGCTTCGGCCATCTGGTTCTTCATTTTGCCCATGCCGGGCATCATGCCCATGATGCCTTCCATACCGCCCATTTTGAGCA
>JABDQU010000232.1 GCA_013042105.1 Boseongicola sp. | reverse complement strand
CGGTCCATGACATTCTTCCCCGTTTTGGAAGCCTGCCCGGGTGTGATCCGGGCAGGCTATTGCTTTAGCGGTCCAGCAGGTCCTGGACCTCAAGTTCCGCGTCGGCGAGAGCCGTTTCAACGTCTTTACCAGTCAGCCAAATCGCCTGTAGCTCACGGTTCAGAACATCCTGAATTGCGCCGTAGCGTTCGGATGGGGGAGTGTCCTTTGCGATGGCTGCGGTGCCAGCGTATTCATCGCGGTGTGGCAGTGACGTATATGCCTCGCTTTCCACAACAGATGTGCGCACTGCCATGTGCCCTGTGCGTGCCCAATCGATGTTGTGGTCGTTGATAAAGGCAAGGACTTTCAGAGCGGCCATTTTCTGATCGCCGTCCACAGTCGATGGGATGGCCCACATATGGCTATCCGCCCAGGTTGCGCCGGTGTCAAACAGAGTTGGGAAGTCGGCGACATAGTAGTTGTCGAGACCGACTTCTTGCTTTTCGGCTTCTGCCGTGTAGAAATCCACGACCCATGTGCCGTTCACCAGAATGGCGGATTCGCCGTTCAGGAAGGCCTGTTGGCTGTCGGCGTAGTTCAGCTGTGGATTGGCAAGACCTGCATCAAACAGTTGAGTGATCGCAGTGACAGCGTTTTTAGCCTCATCGGTGTTGATCGTCGCCGTGCCGTCGTCCGTGAAGATATTTCCGTTCTGCTGCCAGAGCAGTGCCAGCACCGTGCGTACGCCAAGCGGGAATTGCGCGAAGTCGGCGGCAAGATAGTCTTTGCCGGTTGCGTCTTTCAGTTGCTGCGCATGAGCGATCAGTTCCTCAGGCGAGGATGGCAGGACGGGCTTGCCGTTTTCCACAAGGCCCGCTTCGGCCATCAAGTCCATGTTGACGTGCCAGAGGTTGGCGTGGAAGTCCATTGGAACGCCGTAGATGCCGCCGTTGAAGCTGACTGCGTCAAGCGCGGTTGCGGACCAATCGGAAGCGTCAATACCCACCGCTTCAAGGTCGCCTGAAATCTCGGCAACGGCACCCAGACCCGCAAACTCGGGGATCCTGTGACGGTGCATGACGAAGATGTCCGGCGGTGTACCGCCCGCAAAGGCAGCCTTGATCTGGTCGTAGTAGTTACCCCAGTCAGTCGGCAACGTTGTAATAGACACACCATCTATTTCGGCATCCGCCGCATTGATGATCGACTGAATGATGCAGGCCTCGCCGACGCTTGACGTAGTGTCGGTTCCCGCATCTTCGCAGGCGCCAAAGAAGCGGCCCAGTGTAACCTCTTGCGCAAGCGCGCCTGAGGCGAGAGTTGCGGCGGCTGCCGCTGTTAGAAGCACATGTTTCATTTGTTTCCTCCCAATGTGCGTGAAAATCAGCCCTTCGATCCGCCGACGGTCATGGCTTGAACCACGTATCGCTGGAAGATGAGGAACAGGATGACGACCGGAAGCGAGGCAATGACGCCCGAGGCCATAACGCGGCCCAGTCCTTCCGATTGTGCGAAGTTCGATTGAATGGACGCGAGGCCAAGGGTGATCGTGAAGTAATCGCGTTGCTGCGCGCTGACGAGCGGCCAGAGGTAGTCGTTCCAGGCATAGAGGAATGTCAGGATCGCCAGCGTCATCATAGCAGGGCGCGCGAGTGGGAGCATGACGTACCAGAAGATCTTGAGCCAGCCGACGCCGTCCAGGCGCGCGGCCTCTTCGATATCTTTCGGGATGGCCTGAAAGAACTGCATCATCAAGAACACGCCGATGGGCACAGCCATGCGGGGCAGGATCAGCGCGTGGTAGCTGTTGTGCCAGCCGAAGTCCGCGAACATCGTATAAAGCGGAATGAAGACGGCCTGCTCGGGGACCATCAGGCCGATGAGGCAGATGACAACGATCATTTTCTTGAATGGAAATTCGAGCCGGGCAAGTGCGTATCCAGCTGTGGTCGATACCGCGAGGACACCGAGCGTCATGCCAACCGCGACGATGACCGAATTCAGGAACCACCAGGGTGTTTGGCCAAATGCAAACAGGGCGGAGTAGTTCTCGGCCGTGAAAGGGAGGGGGATCAGACCAAAAAATGTGGTCGAGGTCGTACGCGCCAAGACTTCATTTGGCTGGAAGCTTAGCGAGACCATCCAAAGGGTCGGAACCAGCCAGAGAAAAGCCGGGATCGAGAGCGCGATAATCAGCCAATAATATCCTTTGTTTATCACGACTTCTCCCGACCAACGATGAACTGAACGACCGAAAACAGACCCATGATGAGGAACAGGAACACCGCCATCGCCGAGGCGCGCCCGAGCTCGCTATCGCGAAAGCCGGTTTGATAGATGTAACGGACAAGGACCTGCGTTGTGTCGTTCGGCCCACCCTGGGTCATAAGATGGGATTGTCCGAATACCTGAAAATGCAGGATGATCTGAAGGACCACGACAAGCGTGATCGTACGGCGCAGGTTGGGGAGCGTAATGTACCAGAAAGCCTTAATGCCTTTTGCATTGTCCAACGCGGCGGCCTCGTAGATGTCTTTCGAAATGTCCTGAAGTCCGGCGAGGAACAGGATCATCGCGATGCCCAGCGACCACCAGACCGTGGCGATCACGATGGCAGCCATGGCGAATTTCTCGTCCGTCAGCCAGTTGATGGGCGATGCGCCAAAGACCTCCATGACATTGGCGATAAGGCCTTGTCGTGGTGAGAACATGATCTGCCAGATCAGCGTGACGACCGTTACGGACAGAACCTGGCTGAGGAAAAACAGCGTTCGCAATGCGCCCATTGCCTTGGTTTCGCGGTTCAACGCCGCTGCTAACACCATTGCCGAAATCGTCACGCCCGGCACGGCCCAGGCGACGAAAAGGATCGTATTTCCGACCGTTGGCCAGAAGCGTCTGTCGTACCACCGCCCACCTTCGCCGGGATGAAAACCGGGGAGGAAAACCAAAGCTGCTGACACCACCGCAAGCGCGATGGCGTTAAAGCGACCCAGCCGATTTGTAAGGAGAAGGTAGGCGGCGGCGACAAGGCCAAGAAGGCCAAGGGCCTGTAACACTGGAGATGCAAAACCCCAGGTGATGTTCCGGCCCCACATGACGCGCTCATAGTTTCTGAGCCCGACAAATTCCTTGGCGTCAGGATTGAAGGCGACCGCAAGCAGATTCCAGTCGTGCAGACTTATCCAGATGCCACGAAAGAACGGGTAGATCAGGAAGAGGGCATAGGTGGCCAGAAAGGGCGTCAAGAGGACCCAAGCGGCCTGAGTCTGGCTCAAATAGGCCTTTCTTCCCTCCCGCATCGTTTCCTCCCTGATCCGATGTCGATTCTTCTTGTGCTAATATTATTAGCAATATTTATTAGCAATTTGCAAGCTCTATGAATTCGAGTCCCAGAACAGCATGACTGAAAAGGAAAAAGCCCCAAAAGCCCGTGTGACAATGAAAGACGTGGCGTTGAAGGCGGGGGTTTCGCAATCCACTGTGTCCTTTGTGCTGAACGGCCTTGAGGACATGCGCATTAGCCGCGAAACACGCAAACGCGTCATGGATGCGGTCGATGAACTTGGGTATCGCGCACGCGGAGCGGGAAGGCCCCCAAAAGGCGCGGGGCAAGGTGTCATAGGACTGATGTTTGATGAGATTGCCACTAGCCCATTTGCAGCGATTTCGATTGAGGGCGTTCAGGAAGAAGCGTGGAAGCAAAATATCGTGGTCGAGATCGTCATGACCGGCGGCGATCCTGATTACGAGACCGAGATCTTGAAGAAATGGTCGGGTGATAATGTCTTGGGTGTGATCTATGCCTCGATCCTGACACGCGAAGTGCAGCCGCCAGACGCCCTGTCACGACACCGGAGCGTTTTGTTGAATTGCTATGACGCTGACGGTCGCTACGCATCCGTTGTCCCAGCCGAGCGACGAGGAGGCGAAATTGCGACGGCTGCCCTTATCGCAGAAGGGCACCAGCGCATTGCGTTCATTTCGGGCGAGCCATGGATGGAGGCGTCGGATCAGCGCATGGAGGGCTATGAGCGCGCTTTGCGTGCGGCGCGCATTCCGGTTGATCCTTCCTTGATCGTCGAAGGCAACTTTTTGCCGTCAGGCGGTCGGGACGCGACGCTAAAGCTTATGCAGGGTGACCGGCGTCCGGACGCCATTTTCTGTGCAAACGATTTGACGGCCGTTGGCTGCTACGAGGCGCTCAAGGAACTTGGGGAGCGACCGGGCGAGACGGTCGCCGTGATGGGGTATGACGATCAGGAAATCGCTCAGCATTTGTCGCCACCTTTGTCGACGGTGTTGCTGCCCCACAGAGAGATGGGTCAGTGGTGTGTGGAGTGGCTTCTTGGTGAGGTTACCCAGGCGGTTGCGGAGCGTACAGAATGTCCGATGGTTGTACGGGAGTCGCATCGGCGCGTAACTTCTTAGTGAGGATTTGCACAATTGTCGTGCGAATTGGGCTGATCGCTCTGAATGCTGCGCTCGCAACTAAGGTCGGCTTTGGGCTCACTGCCGCCATTAGATCGGGCGCAGCATTCTTGAGATCAAGGCTCAAATGAATGGCTGGTTTCACAGGAACGGCTTAGAACCCATGCAAACGC
>JABDQU010000230.1 GCA_013042105.1 Boseongicola sp. | reverse complement strand
GACGAGAAAACCGGCGAGCTTTTAGGTGCCCATATGATTGGTGCCGAAGTGACCGAGTTGATCCAGGGTTATGTTGTCGGGCGTCAGTTGGAGACAACGGAAGAAGATCTGATGCACACGGTCTTCCCGCATCCGACTTTGTCCGAGATGATGCATGAGAGCGTATTGGACGCCTATGATCGGGTCATTCACATTTAGTGGGAAACGTCTAAGCTGACGCTGGAGATTTGCAGCGGGGGCACATGGGCGATCCATTTCAAAATGTAGACGCGGCAGGCGAGGAGTTTGCCGCGTTATTCGCAGACGCGATGGACACGCGTCAGGCTGAAGTGACGATGGAGAGCGTGGTCAGCACGTATCTGTCGGCGCTGACCTTTTCCGATGAGACGTTCACTGTCGAAAATGGGTGCGGTGCGGGTGCGGTGACGCAGCGGATTGCCGAAGCTGCTGCGCCGGGGCGCGTGCTTGGCTGCGACATTTCCAAGCGGTTTATCGCAACTGCGCGTGACCGCGTTGGTCACATGGACAATGTGCGTCTCGAGGCCACCGAGGGCGTTTTGCCTGTCGAGGATGCCTCGGTCGATCATGTTGTTATGCATACACTTTTGACCCATGTGCCGGAGCCGGCCGTTCTCGTTGCGGATGCTGTGCGCGCGTTGAAGCCCGGCGGAAAGCTGGTGATCTGCGACATGGATTTCGCGAAGGGGACGTTGACCTCGTTTCCGAATGACCCTTTGGGCATGATGTCCGATGCCTTCATCGACGACTATGTCACCGATCCGTTCATCACGGGCAAACTGCGCCCGATGGCCATGCAGGCGGGTTTGTCGGTTGATAGCTTCTCACTTGTTGCGCGCCCTGTCACCGAGGGGGATGGGATGCTGCCCTGGGTCGTTGCAACGGGCAAGGACATGGTAACGCGCGGAGAGATCGGACAGGAATTGGCGGATGCTTTGGTGGCCGAATACCAACGTCGACGCGACGCGGGAACGCTTTACGGGTTTCAGGTTGTCGCAACTCTGGTCGCCACAAAGCCGGGCTAAAAAGGGGCGCTTGCGCGGGGTGCGCGACAGGCGTATCGCAAGTCCATGACCGCTTCGCGCACCAACTGGCTTTTGATCATTCTTTTGTTTGTGGTCGGTCTTTTTGCCGCCGCGCAATTCGCGAAGATCGCTTTGACACTGGACGCGTTGAACGCGGTTTATTCCGGTTCCGCTTTACCGTTTGCGGTGTCTGCGCTTTCGGTGGCAGGCATCCTGTTTGGTGTGACGGCGGGTATGATCGTAGCGCAATTTGGGCCGCGACGTGTCTTGCTATGTGCATTGGCTGCCGCATCACTTCTATCGATATTGCAAGCATTCTTGCCGTCGTTTCAAGTGTTTATGGCGCTGCGGCTGGTAGAGGGGTTCAGCCACCTTGCACTCGTGGTTGCGGCGCCGACGTTGATGGCGGCGCTGTCCAGTCGTCGGGATGTTTCTGTGTCGATGGGGCTTTGGGGCACCTTTTTTGGCGTCGGTTTTGCGGGCGCGGCTGCGGTCATCCCCCTTTTGGACGGGGCGGCGCAGGTCTATGGCGCGCATGGCATTTTTGGTTCGATCTTGCTGGCTATGCTTTGGCTTTTGCTGCCGCGTGGCGTGGCGCGAGGGCGTTGGGAGGGAAATGTCTGGGCGCGGCATGTCGCGATCTATACCAACCCGAGGCTGGTGGCGCCCGCACTTGGATTTTTGTGGCATACGATGATGTTTCTGGGTCTGTTGACGTTTTTGCCAAGCGTCTTGGGGGATTGGACGGGACCACTTTTGCCGCTTCTGGCGCTGATAGGGACGTTCGGCGCAGGCTGGCTGGCAAGGTGGATCACGCCGAGAACGGTGCTTCTTGCAGGGTTTGCGGCGACCGTGGCCGGTCTGTTGCTTGCGCTGGTCGCGCCGATGCCGCTTCAGGTTTGGGTGGTTTTGGCGGTGTTTGTGGTGATCGGATTGGTGCCGGGCGCGTCTTTCGCAAGCGTTCCGGCCTTGAATGGAGACCCCGCAGATCAGGCCCGCGCGAATGGGGCCATAGCGCAGTTGGGAAATATCGGAACCGCTACCTCGACGCCGCTTTTTGCGGCGGTTGTCGCCTTTGATTTCGAAGGTCTTGCCCTCGCGGCGGTGGCAGTTTCAGGGATCGGATTCGTGTTCGTCTGGCTTATCCACAGAAAGATTGCGAATTCCGCGTGACGGGCCGTTAATGTTCTTGTAATGTTCTGTTTGTGCCATTGAGGTTTGCGGCAGCACCGCTATCTCTCGGGTGTGGCAAAAGGTGAGCGAATGGCAGAGTTGAAAAACATCGAAGTGCGCGGTGCACGTGAGCACAATCTAAAAAATATCGATGTTGATATTCCGCGTGACAAGCTTGTGGTCATTACCGGGCTGTCGGGGTCCGGAAAGTCGTCGCTTGCCTTTGATACGATCTATGCCGAGGGCCAGCGCCGGTATGTCGAGAGCCTGTCGGCCTATGCGCGGCAGTTCCTTGATATGATGGAAAAGCCAGACGTTGATCATATCTCGGGCCTGTCACCTGCAATTTCGATTGAGCAGAAGACGACGTCGAAAAACCCGCGGTCGACCGTGGGCACAGTTACCGAAATTTACGACTATATGCGCCTTTTGTTTGCGCGGGCGGGAACTCCTTATTCTCCGGCGACGGGTCTGCCGATTGAAGCACAGCAAGTGCAGGATATGGTTGATCGCGTGATGGCGATGGAGGAGGGGACGCGGGCATTCTTGCTGGCCCCCATCGTGCGCGACCGTAAGGGAGAATATCGCAAAGAATTCTTAGAACTTCGTAAACAGGGCTTTCAACGCGTAAAAGTTGACGGACAATTCTATGAATTGGACGAGCCGCCGACACTGGATAAGAAGTTTCGTCACGATATTGATGTGGTCGTGGACCGGCTTGTGGTGCGCGAGGGGCTTGAGACGCGACTGGCGGATTCGTTTCGCACAGCACTTGATCTGGCGGACGGAATTGCGATTCTTGAGACGGCTGTCAAGGAAGATGAAGAGGCTGAACGGTTCACGTTTTCCGAGAGATTTGCGTGTCCTGTCAGTGGGTTCACCATCCCCGAGATTGAGCCGCGGCTGTTTTCGTTCAACGCGCCATTCGGGGCCTGCCCGTCGTGTGACGGGCTTGGGGTTGAGTTGTTTTTTGATGAGCGTTTGGTCGTGCCGGATCAGAACCTGAAAATATATGATGGGGCGCTGGCTCCTTGGCGTAAGGGGAAGTCTCCGTATTTCTTGCAAACAATTGAATCGATTTCGAAGCATTACGATTTCGACAAAAACACCAAATGGAAAGACTTGCCTGAAAAGGTGCAGCAAGTGTTCCTTTATGGATCGGGCAAGGAGGAAATTAAGTTCCGCTATGACGAGGGCGGACGCGTATATCAGGTGTCGCGGCCGTTTGAGGGCGTTATTCCGAACATGGAACGGCGCTATCGCGAGACGGACTCGAATTGGATACGTGAGGAATTTGAAAGGTTTCAGAACAATCGCTCGTGCGGGACCTGCGGTGGGTTTCGTCTGAGGCCTGAAGCTTTGGCGGTGAAGATTGGCGGGCTGCATGTGGGTGAAGTTGTGCAGATGTCGATCCGTGAGGCGCTGGCGTGGATTGAGGCGGCACCGGAAGCGCTGAGTGCGCAAAAGAACGAGATCGCGCGGGCAATCCTGAAGGAGATTCGGGAACGGCTTGGGTTCCTCAACAATGTCGGGCTGGAGTATCTGACATTGGCGCGAAATGCCGGGACCTTGTCGGGTGGCGAGAGCCAGCGGATCCGGCTGGCGAGCCAGATCGGTTCGGGTCTGACAGGGGTGCTTTATGTGTTGGATGAGCCATCGATTGGGCTTCATCAACGCGACAACGATCGACTGCTTTTGACGCTGAAAAACCTTCGCGATCAAGGCAATACGGTGATCGTGGTTGAGCATGACGAGGAGGCCATTCGCGAGGCGGACTATGTCTTCGACATTGGTCCAGGTGCGGGTGTTCACGGGGGCGAGGTTGTGGCGCATGGGACACCTGCGAAAATCATCGCGAACAAGAAAAGCGTAACGGGCGATTACCTCGCAGGGCGGCGTGAGATTGCGGTGCCGGGTGAGCGGCGCAAAGGGAACAAGAAAGCGCTGAAGGTCGTGAAGGCGACCGGGAACAATTTGAAGGACGTGACGGCGGAGTTTCCTCTGGGAAAATTTGTCTGCGTGACGGGGGTTTCTGGCGGCGGGAAATCGACGCTGACGATTGAGACTCTTTTCAAGACGGCTTCGATGCGGCTCAATGGTGCGCGGCAGACGCCGGCACCTTGTGAGACGATCAAAGGGCTGGAACACCTTGATAAGGTTATTGATATTGACCAGCGACCGATAGGCCGGACGCCGCGGTCGAACCCGGCGACGTATACGGGGGCGTTTACGCCGATTCGGGATTGGTTCGCGGGTTTGCCGGAGTCCAAAGCGCGTGGATACAAGCCCGGGCGGTTTTCGTTCAACGTCAAAGGTGGACGGTGCGAGGCGTGTCAGGGCGACGGTGTCATCAAGATCGAGATGCATTTTTTGCCAGACGTTTATGTGACCTGTGAGACCTGTAAAGGCGCGCGGTATAACCGCGAGACGCTGGAAATTCGGTTCAAGGGGAAATCGATCGCGGACGTGCTTGATATGACCGTGGAAGATGCGCAGACTTTTTTTAAGGCGGTGCCGTCGATCCGTGAGAAAATGGATGCGCTGATGCGGGTTGGGCTGGGCTATATCAAGGTCGGGCAGCAGGCGACGACGCTGTCGGGGGGCGAGGCTCAGCGCGTGAAGTTGTCGAAGGAGCTGGCCAAGCGATCGACTGGGCGGACGCTGTACATATTGGATGAGCCGACGACGGGTTTGCACTTTGAAGATGTGCGTAAGCTATTGGAAGTGCTTCATGAATTGGTGGAGCAGGGTAACTCGGTTGTGGTGATTGAGCACAATCTGGATGTGATCAAGACGGCGGATTGGATCATCGATATCGGCCCCGAGGGTGGCGATGGCGGTGGGGAAATCGTGGCTGTCGGCACGCCGGAAGAGGTAGCTTTGGTGGAAGCGTCACATACGGGGCATTATCTGGCGGAGATGCTGGGTGTGGCGCGGGTAGCGGCGGAGTGACGCGTAGACTGTTGGCTTAGGTGCTTGGGGGCATGCGCTCGACGTTTGTTTGACGGGCTTGGCTGCGGTCCGGAGGGGCGTGATCGTCGTTTGTCTCTCACACAATGCTGCGCATTGTGTTGCTGAACGACGATTGCAAGCAATCGTCGTTGGGGACTATGTCCCCTATCCCCCTTGGATATTTTTGAACAAAAGAAGGGGGTTAGCCGAAGACGAGGTCGGCGAGGCGGATGAGGTCGATGATCTCTTTTGTTTCGCGGTTCACCTTAATGAGGCTGTCGCCGACGCGGACATAATCCGAGGAGGCGTCGCGCGGGAGGCGGTAGCTGTTGTTGCCCCGGCGTAGGATTGTGCCGTTTGTGGTGTCGATGACGGTGTATTCGCGGCCCTCAAAAATGACGCGATCGCCGTTTTGCAGGATGATGTAATCGGCGTCTTCAAAGCGATCGCCGATATCGTAGCCGAGGTCGTCGGCACTGACGCCTTTTTTGGCGAGGCCTGGTGGGACGCAGGCCGGGGTTTTCTTCGCGAGACCTGGCGGGCAGTTTTTTTCACTTTTTCCGGCAGCGAGTGCCTGCGTCGGCGCGGTGAAAAGAGTGATGGCGGCGAGGGCGGTGAGGACATGTTTCATTCTGCGTCTCCGAAGTTTCCAAATCGTTATCAACGGGTCCGGGCGAAATTATGGCGCTGTTTCAGGCGTCAAGTTCGAGCCAGACGGGGACGTGGTCGGAGGGTTTTTCGCGGCCGCGAACAACACTTTCAATCCAGCAATTTTCAAGGAGATCAGCGGCTTGCGGGGTGAGGAGGTGGTGATCGATACGAATGCCGTCGTTACGGTTCCAAGCCCCTGCCTGGTAGTCCCAGAAGGAATACTGCCCGGGGCTTTGGGTGCGCGCGCGGAAGGCTTCGGTGAAGCCGAGGTTGAGGATTTCGCGGTAGGCGGCGCGGGTTTCGCCTCGGGCGAGGGCGTCGTCTTTCCAGGCTTCGGGGCGGGCGGCGTCTTCGTCTTGAGGGATGACATTGTAGTCGCCGCACATAACAGCAGGTTCTTCTGTCTTTAGAAGGGCTTGTGCGCGGGTCTTCATGCGTTTCATCCACGCGAGCTTGTAGTCGTATTTCGGGCCGGGCGCGGGGTTGCCGTTGGGCAGATACAATCCGCAAATGCGGACAGGTTTTTTGTCACCGATCACCGTCGCTTCGATCCAGCGGGCCTGTTTGTCACTGTCGTCGCCGGGAAGGCCTCGGGTGATGTCTTCCAGCGGCAGGCGCGAGAGGATCGCGACGCCGTTGAAGGATTTTTGTCCATGAGTTTCAACGGTATAGCCGAGGTCTTCGAAGTGTTCGCGCGGGAAGTTTTCGTCGATGGATTTAATCTCTTGCAGGAAGACGACGTCGGGTTTCTGGTCATTCAACCAGTCCGTGAGCGCGCCGATGCGGGCCTTGATGCCGTTGATATTGAAGGTCGCGATGCGCATGGAATTTCCCCCGTTTCATTTGGTTTTGAGGGAGTTTTCGGGGCGGTTCAAGGGGCATGTCGGTATGACGTCGGTATCACGTCGGTATTACGTCGGTGCAACCGTGCGGCGGGTTAGAGGAGTGTTAGGAAATGGCCTTGGATTGCGGGGCAATCTACGTTTGCCTCCGGCGGGGATTTTTTGGACCCAAAGAGAGGTGGGCGGAGTGTGGGTTGGGGGAGATTGGCGCGCCGGGCTCATTGAGGGAGGATCAGAGACCGGCGCGCGGACCGAGGGAAATCGGTTGTCTTTGCGTTTCGCTTCGGGCGGTGGTTCAAGCCGTTGGTCCCGATTTAGAAACAATATGCTCTATTCTTCGCCATTGATGATGGCGGGAATGGGGCGGGTTCGGGATTATTTCGTGCCGGGTCAGGTTTCGGCGGGTTGCACGGCGCGTTGGTAGAGGTGCCAGGTCGTGTGGCCGAGGATTGGCAGGGTGAAGATGAGGCCGAGAAAGGCGGGGACCAGCGACAAAAGCATGGTGACCGAGATGATCGCAGCCCAGGTGAGCATGACCCATGGGTTTTGGGTGACCACGCGCACAGAGGTGACCATGGCGGAGACGAAATTGGTGTCTCGGTCGAGAAGCATTGGCATGGCGACGACGGTCAGCGAGAAGAGGGCGGCTGACATCAGCGCGCCGGCGATGGTGCCGACGGTGAGAAACGTCCAGCCTTCGGGGGTGAAGAACACGATGTTCAGGAAGCCGCCGAAGTCCGAGAAGGAGGCATCCTGTAGGATGATCGCGAGCCAGAGCCGGACCTGATAGCTCCAGACCCAGAACACGAAGAGGGTGACAAAGGCCATCCAGCCCATTTCGCGTTTTCGTTGGTTGGCCATGACGGTGAGGATGTCGGACCAGCCGAAGCTTTCGTCTTGCTGCATTCGGCGCGACATTTCATAGAGCCCGGCGGCCGCAAAGGGGGCGACGAGGGGGAAGCCGACAATGGCGGGAATGATCATCCAGAGCTGGCCGAGCGAGACGAGAATCCAGACGAAGAGGATGCCGAACCCAGCGTAAAAAAAGCCGAAAAAGCCGCTCATGAGGGGCCGGGCGAGAAAGTCGGCAAAGCCCGCCTTGAGGGAGGCTTTGATATCTTCGGCGGTGACTGTGTTGATCTCTGGCAGGGTCTCTCGGGGCGCGGGATCGCTTGGGGGTGTGGAGCCTGTTGTGTTGGATGTCATGACACGATCCTCCGCTGTGCATAGGTTTTGCGCCGATGGCAGCGATTGTGCGGCGCGGCGCAGGGACGAATGTCCCGCATGCGCGTTTGAATTTGGCGCAAGCGGGGGGTTGGGGCAAGGGGGGTGGAGCGGGGGATTGCTGACGCGGTGATGGGGCCGGGATTGTGTTTTTCGGTGCGGCCTCTGGACCTGTTGTGCGTGTTTCGCCAGGGTACTGGAATGGTTGCGTTTTTCATGGCGATTTCGATTGGTGTGCTTCTGGTAGCGGCTTTTGCAGCGACACGGGCGCGCGGCGCGGTGTTCTGGGCGTTGATGGCCGGGGTTCTGGTCTATCAGGGGCTGAATGCACGGTACTATCTCTTTGGTGGATGGCAGGATGCGGGATGGACGCATCAGATCAACTGCGGGCCGATCTTGCTGTTGTCGGTGGCTTTTCTGGGGGCGACGGTCATAGGTCTGGCGTTGTGGGTTTTGGGCCGCCGTGCACCGCTAGGAGGTTGGCGGTTTTTTGCTATTGGGAGCGCGGGCGTTTTGGTGGTGTTGATTGGCACCGCGGTGCTCTCGCCGTGGAGCCTTCAGATTGCAGATACCAACAATAGCCCAATGGCGGGGGCGGGGCTTTGTTTTGCGGGTTGATCAGGCTGTAAGCCACGCTTTCGCGTCATCTTCGCCGTCCGGGGGGAACGTCTGAATTGTGAGGCCCGGGATCAGCATGCCTTCGATGTCGGCGGCTTTCCTGAGCCAGGCTTGATCGGCGACCACCGCGACCTTGCCGATTTTCGGCAGGCTGGAGATGAGGCGGGGGATGTAGCCCATTTCGACTGCGATGGCTTGCAGGGCAGGGAACTCAAAGTTTTCGATGGTGTAAAGGAAGTCGGTCTTGTCTGCCGCCTCGACGATTTTGAGGAATTCCTCAAGGCCGTCTTTCATTTGGGCTTCATCGATTTTGCCGCCGATGGTGAGGCGCACGAAGCCGCCTGCGTCACAGTCCAGAGTAAACATGGGGCCGTCCTTTCGCTTTAGGAGAGGTGCGCCGGGGGATTACATCGAAAAGCTGACTCCGCAGCCGCAAGAGCTGGAAGCATTGGGGTTTTCGATGGTGAAGCGCGCACCGATGAGTTCTTCACTGAAATCAATCACCGCGTTGGCGAGGAAGGGCAGGGACACTTCGTCGACCACGACCTTTTGGCCGTTGCCTTCGAGGATGGTGTCGCCGCTTGCGGGCTGGTCGAGGTCGATGTTGTATTGGAAACCGGAACAGCCACCGCCTTCGACAGCGATGCGCAGGGCTTTGGGGGCCTCGGCGTTCGCGTTGATCTCGGCGAGGCGCTCAAAAGCGCGGGGTGTCACGCGGGGTGGGATGTTGAGGTCCATGGATCCGGTTTCTTTCTGTCGTTCAACATGAATATAAGGGGGACAACAGAGGCGGACAAGACGCAGGCAGAATATGCGAGCGCCCTATGCATCAAACCCCGAGGACAGTCGGGGGCGGCTTTTCGTGGAAGAGGAAAGCGCATTCCGGTCGTGTTTTCAGCGTGACCGGGACCGGATTATCCATGCCAGCGCCTTCCGGCGACTGAAGCACAAGACGCAGGTGTTCATTGAGCATGAGGGCGATTATTTCCGCACGCGGCTGACGCATTCGATTGAGGTGGCGCAAGTGGCGCGCACGATCGCGGGGGCGTTGGGGTTAAATGGCGAGCTGACGGAGGCGGTGGCTTTGGCGCATGATCTGGGGCACACGCCGTTTGGGCATACGGGCGAGGACGCTTTGGGGGCGTTGATGGCGCCTTATGGTGGGTTTGATCACAATGCGCAGGCGATACGGATCGTGACGCATCTGGAGCGGCATTATGCGGATTTTGACGGGCTGAACCTGACCTGGGAGACGCTTGAAGG
>JABDQU010000218.1 GCA_013042105.1 Boseongicola sp. | reverse complement strand
GTGGGGGCAGAGCCCCCACACAAAATTCTATCGAAGATAAGCATGAAGGGCCGCAGGCGGATCCGCAAAAAGCGCGGTCGTTTCACGAGGCGGCGAAACGAAACCGTTTGAAATCACCACGGTTTGCTTTGTGTCCCGCGCATCATCAGGATCGTGCGTAACCATCAAAATCGTCGCGGCTGGCAGTAATTCTTTTATCAGAGCGAGCATTTCTTGCCTTTGAGACGGTCCCAGCGCGGAAAACGGTTCATCCATAAGAATAATCGGGCGGTTTGTCAGGAGCAGTCGCGCAAGTGCCACGCGACTTTGTTGACCGCCGGAAAGCCCGCCTGGCTTGCGGGACTCAAGGCCGGCAAGACCAACGCGCTTCAATGCGTCACGCGCGCGCTCTTTGGTTTCTGAGCTTGGATGTGCAACAGGCGCAGCACCCAGCGCTACGTTCGTCAAGCTATCGAGGTGTGGGAACAGGTTGTTATCCTGAAACAGCATTGCGACAGGCCGCGCGCCCGGCGATAGATCTGTAATATCCGTGCCATTCCAGAACAGCCGTCCCTTATCCGGCATTTGAAACCCCGCAATGAGAGAAAGCAGCGTTGATTTCCCCCCGCCAGAAGGTCCAATCACCGCCGTCACACCCGGCCCGGCGATTGACAGGTTTGCGGATAGATCGAAATCTCCCACTTTGAGCGCAATATCGTTCAATTCAAGCACCGCGCCGCCCTCCCCAATCACAGGCCCAAAACAGAAAGAAGCTCAAGCAAAGCAAAAGCATAGACGCGCCTGCGGCATCGTCCATGCGATAGGCCCCCATCAAGCGATAAAGTTGCAGTGGCAAGGTCGCGCTCTCGGGGTCGGCAAACAATGCTATGACGCCAAGGTCTCCCATCGAGAGAGCTGCGGCCAGACCTGCGGAAAAGCCAAGTTGTTTTCGAATGCGAGGCAAGGTCAGAAGACGCACGCGGGCCCATCCGACGAGATTGAGGCTGTCCGCAAGCGGTCCAAATGAAATATCGGCGTCCCGTACTGCTGGAATCAGAACCCGCAGCGCAAACGGCAGTGTCACGATTGCATTGACCAACGCTGTGACTGGCAAAGCCAGACGCGCGGGATCGACGAACTGGAAAACGATCACAAATAGCCCTGTGCCCAAGACCAGCGGCGATGCAGAGATCGCGAGGAGACCCGCGCTCTCGATCCAGGCTGCACCATTGCGAAGCCGTGCGGCGGCGGCTGCCATGAAATACGCAGCACACACAACAAGGAGCGTAGAGAGCGCCGCGACCAAAAGTGATCGTCCTGCCGATGTCCAAACAACATCAGGCAGCCCCATGATATTCGCCGCACCTCTTACAAAAACGGCCGCCATTGGTGCGATAAGAAAAAGCGCAGCACCCACAATCAGAATGCAGTCCAGCATACGTCGTGGAAGGTCGTCCGCATCCCAGCGTTTGGCAGGACGGTCCAAGCCCATTCCAAAATCTGGCGTGCGCGCGACTTTGAGTGCAACAAGAGCCATGATGCCCGTGATGACAAGTTGCACGACAGAAAGCATGGCCGCCCTCGAAAGGTCGAAATCAAACCGAAGCGCCTGAAAGATGGCAAGTTCGACAGTCGTCGCGCGAGGCCCACCTCCAAGCGTCAGGGCGACGGCAAAGCTTGTGGTGCATATCACAAAAATGACCAGTGCTGCCGGCGGTGCCGCGCGGATAAGCATCGGGATCTCCAGATGTCGAAATAACGCCCCCGGCCCCATGTTGAGCGATGCCGCGAGGCGGAAACGCTCGGCGGGGATTGTTTGCCAGCCCTGCAGCAGAAGACGCGTTGCAAGGGGCAGGTTCAGGAAAACATGTGCTAGAACAACGCCATGTAGTCCAAAAATGCTGATGGGTTCGACACCGATTGCGACCAGAGCGGTGTTGAGCAGACCGTTACGGCCAAAGATCGCCAGAAGCCCGAACACCGCGACAATCACAGGGAGCAGAAATGGAGCGCCCAGAAGCGTTATAAGCGCCTCGCGACCCCAAAAGCGTCGACGCGCCAGAGCACGTGCGACAGGGATCGCAAGGCCAACGCTTATCAGCGCAGAAAGCAGCGCCTGCCAGAGTGTGAAACGGATCGCGGACCAGTCGGCTGCCGACAAGCCACGACCGCCCTCTGCCGATAGAATGACAGCGATTGCGGTGACCGCGATCAGGGCCGGAATCGCAACCGCTGCTGCAATTCCGGCCCAACCGGCAAGTCCTAGCGGCTGAGCGCGGTCAGCCATTCGTCCAGCGCAAGCTCACGCGCTTCAGCGGCGGCATCCGGCGACAACAAAAGCGCCTGATCGGGTTCGATCAGCGTTTCAAACCCCTCGGGCAAGCCACCTTCAGGCATCACAGCAGGATACATCCAGTTTGTCGTTGGAATGACAGTCTGAAAGGCGTCGGTCAGCATGAAGTCAAGAAAAGCAGTCGCAAGCTCGGGCTGGTCGCTGGAGGCCAGTTTTCCGGCAACTTCGACCTGAAGGTAGTGGCCTTCGGTGAAAGCGGCTGCGGATTTGCTTGGATCTTCCTCCGCGATCAAATGATAGGCGGGCGATGTGGTATAGCTGAGCACCATGTCGGCTTCGCCTTCAAGGAACAGGCCATAGGCCTCGGACCATCCCGGAGTGACTGTGACGACGTTGTCAGCAAGAGCTTCCCAGATGGCGGGCGCTTCGTCGCCATAGGCTGCTTTGACCCACATTAGGAGGCCGAGGCCTGGCGTAGAAGATCGCGGGTCCTGGATCACAATGGTCGTGTCGCTTGCACCCAAAGCGCGAAAGTCTGTTGGAACGTTTTCCATATCAGCGTTGTGAACGAACGCGAAATAACCCCAGTCGTAGGGCAGGAAGGTCGCATCCGTCCAGTCAACGGGCATATCGAGCGCTGGGGTTTGCAAACTATGAGGGGCAAAAAGCCCAGTGTCATTGGCCGCAGCGATCAGATTAGTGTCGAGGCCAAGCACAACGTCTGCATCGCTTCGCGCACCTTCAAGGCGGACCCGCCCGAGGAGGGCCGCTCCGTCGCCTGCAGCGACGAATTGCAGATCGCACGCACAGACTTCTTCAAACGCGGCTTCTATCGCAGGGCCAGGGCCCCAGTCCGCGACAAAACTATCGTAGGTGTATACCGTCAGGACAGGCAAGTCTTGGGCCGAAGCCGGAGTGACTGCCAAAAGCCCTGCCGCAAGGATTGGATAACGCATCTTTCGTTCCTTTTAGCTGGGCGAAGGAACGGGTTGAGAGTATCTCGACCTTCCCTCCGCCGGTGTTAACCGGTTCAGGTTCTACGGGTCCGCTGGATCAGCATCTCAGCCCAATTGGGCCCCCCGAGGTGCTTCAAGAGGTAGGGCGGTTCGGGTGCCTGTGCAAGTTGAAAAGAGCGGCTCTGCCCCGGTCTCGCCAAGGCGAGCCCTCCCCGAGGTATTTTTAAAGGGGCGAATATGACAGAGTGTTCATCATTAAGGGCGTGAGGATCACAGTTGCGCAAAGCAACGATGCGGTTGCGATCCGCAAAGTCATAAAGGCGGCTTATGCGGTGTGGTCCGTCAGATTGCCTGATCTGCCGGATGTTGCAGGCGGTGTGGACGAGGATATCGCGGCAGGACGGGTTTGGATCGCCGTCGAGAAAGAGGTCATAGTCGGTTGTCTGATTGGTGGTATGGTTTCGGGGCGCTGGCATCTGGCCAATATCGCGGGATCACCAGATCAAGGTGGTCGCGGCGTAGGAAAGGCATTGATGGCGTTTGCTCTGGTGGAAGCAGCGAGGTTAGACGCCGCCGAAATGACCCTTGCGACGCACCGCAAGATGCTTGGGGTTATCGCGCTTTATAAGCGGCTCGGCTGGGAGGTTTCGGGCGAGGACGGTAACAAGATCATGATGCGGCGAAGCACGCACGAATAGAGAACAGCGCGCGCCCGCTTCCATCCCGCGCTTGTTCCGATTAGACCATCGCTCAAAGGAGACGACGCGATGAGTCTGAACACTTACGGACATGTTTTCCGGGTCACGACCTGGGGCGAAAGCCACGGGCCGGCGCTTGGGGCAACGGTGGACGGATGTCCTCCGGGCGTGCCTTTGAGCGAGGCGGACATTCAGGTCTGGCTGGACCGCCGCAAGCCCGGGCAGAACAAATACACCACGCAGCGGCGCGAGGCTGACGAGGTTCGGATATTGTCCGGTGTTTTTGAAGGCGTGACGACGGGAACGCCGATCCAGTTGATGATTGAGAATACCGATCAACGCTCGAAGGACTATGGCGACATCGCCGAAAAGTTTCGTCCCGGACATGCGGATATCTCGTATTGGCAGAAATACGGGATTCGTGACTATCGCGGCGGTGGTCGCTCATCGGCACGCGAAACAGCCGCGCGCGTGGCCGCGGGCGGTGTCGCTCGGGCGGCGTTGGCGAAGCTTGTGCCCGGCCTTGCTGTGACTGGCTACATGGTTGGAATGGGCGAAAAGGACATCGACCGCAGCCGGTTCGACTGGGACGAGATTGATCGCAATCCGTTCTGGGTGCCGGATGCCACAGCGGCAGAAGAATGGGCCGGATATCTTGACGGATTGCGCAGGAGCGGATCGTCGGTTGGCGCGATGATTGAGGTGTCGGTGCGCGGATGCCCAGCCGGTTTGGGCGCCCCGGTTTATGCCAAGCTGGACACAGATTTGGCGGCGGCGATGATGTCGATAAATGCCGTAAAGGGCGTCGAGATTGGCGAAGGCATGGCGGCCGCGCGTCTCACAGGTGAAGCCAACGCCGACGAGATCACAATGGGCCCCGATGGTCCGGTCTATTCGTCAAACCACGCGGGCGGCATTCTGGGTGGCATATCGACAGGGCAGGACGTCGTAGTGCGGTTTGCCGTGAAGCCGACCTCGTCGATCCTGACACCGCGCAAAACGATCACCAAGTCCGGCGAAGAGACCGAGATCATCACCAAGGGCCGACACGACCCTTGCGTCGGCATTCGCGCAGTGCCTGTGGCAGAAGCGATGGCGGCGGCGGTTGTGCTGGATCATCTGTTGCTTGACCGTGCGCAGACGGGCAGCGAGCGCGGGCAAATCGGCTGATGTCTGACCACTTTCTTGTGGTGATCCCGGAAGATCCCAAGGCCGAACAACCAGACACCGCTCGAGCGCTTCGCGCGGCGTTGGCCAAGCTCGCGGACACTGATGAAGTGCGGATCAAGGACTATGGCAAGCTACAGTTCATAGACTGCGGCGAGGCTTTTGAGGGGATCGGCTGCCCATCCTGCGGTGCCGAAATCTCAACCGAGCAATGGCATCAATGGATGGATGAAGACTGGCACGGCGAGGATGGCTTTCACCTGCACCGACACGAAACCCCGTGTTGCCAGCATGACATCAATTTGAATGCGCTAAGCTATAAGCCGCAACAGGGGTTTGCGCGATGGTTTGTCAGCGCCCGAAACGAGGGACGCGGGCCCTTAACCGCCAATGAGCTCCGCGCTTTGCAAGAGGTAGCCGGCATCCCGCTGCGCGCCATCGCCCAGATGTATTAACGAAACTCCGGATCAATCATGTCGACGCCCAAAGCCTCGACGAGCCGCCCCATTGTGGCCGCACCGCCGTCCTGCATGGCCTTTGGGAAGCGCGCGTCGTAGCTGCCGTTTCGTGCGAAGATGCGTCCGGTCGCCGCAAACTTAACTGGATTTTTTGGAATGCCCACCTTGTCGAGCGCAATCCTGCCTTCCGCCTCGGCTTTATAGAGCGAGAAGATGACCCCCAGCGTATCGCGAATGGCGCGCGGATGGGGCGGATCGACTATGGCAGTCTGATCCATCACCATACGTTCGGACCCGGTATTCCAGGGGTGAACGTGTTTGACACCGCGAGGCATCGCAAGCGTCTCGCCTGCCTTCACGGTGCCCTTTTCACCGCCGAGGCGATACTCGCCTTCGCCTTCAAGGATGTTGAATTCCTCATCCCATACCGTGTGGAAATGCTCGGCAATATCCGGGACTTTCATGTGAGGCTGCATCGTGTAGCGCATCATGACACGGGTTTCGCCAAGTTCGAGAATCTCAAACACAGTTCCCGTACGGGAGTTGGTTACCTTCGCATTATCTAAAGCCATTTCGACACCCCTTTTTTGAAGGGGAACCGGTTTTCAGTTTTTTTGCAAGGTTTTACGAGGTTGCGGCGACGAGAGCCGTATCCAGCAGGGCCTTGATCTCGTTCTCACGCGTTCCAGCCACGATACGGCCTAATTCTTCGTCACCGCGCAAAACAACCAACGTGGAGCGCCGAGGGATGTTCAGAAAGACTGACAATTCCGAATTGGAATGCTTGTCCCAATCAACCGCAACGAAACTGATATTCTCTTCATACGCCGTATTTTGCGAAAGAAGCGCGTTGATCACACGCTCCTGACGGCGGCATGTCGTGCACCAATCCGCATAAAAATCGACAAATACAGTCTTACCCGCGTCCAGTTCCTTTTGAACAAGTCCCGGCGTGTAGGCTTTCCCGATCCCGGCGAATGCAGGGCTGGCGAGTGTGAGTGCAGCGGCAGAGGTCAGAAATGTACGGCGGTGCATGGGATGTCTCCTAAATCAGATCGAAACAGAAAGTTCGGTGAACCAAACGGGAAGAGTGTCCAAGGCCCAAATTTCGAGCACATGGTGGAATTTCAGCAGGATCGCGACGCCTACCGCGATGAACACCACCCCGATGATGGGACGCGCGGCGAAGGCAAGGCGACGCATCATGGCCTGGCGTTTGCGGATCACCGATTGCGCACCATAGCCAAGCGCAAGGATGATCGTGGACACACCCAGCGCGAAGGTCACCATGATCGCACCGGCTCTTGGCAGGCTATCGCCTTGGCTGGCCAGCGAGATCGCACCGCCAAGCGTCGGGCCGATGCAGGGGCTCCAGACCGCACCAAGCAGAACCCCGGCGGTGAATTGGCCGGTTAGGCCATCGCGGTCAATCTGGTCCATTCCGCTGTCTGCACTGGTGGCAACGCCGGCTGTCGCGGTTGCAAATCCGGCAGACAATCGGGGCACCAGAAGGACGACGCCAAAACCAATCATCAGGACCGCTGCAACGTTGGAAACAGTATCCTCGGTGATCCCGAACGTCCGGCCTAAGACGGCAACAAACAGGCCGAGCGTCACGAAGGACAGGCTCATACCCGCAGCCAGCACCAGCGGACCAGCGCGCCCTGCTTGAAGCGAGGTCGCAAGCACGATCGGCAAGATCGGCAGCACGCAGGGATTAATCAACGTCAGCAGACCAGCCACATATCCAAGGATCAGCTCCATTGTCTGTGTCTGTGCGGTTCAGAACGGTTTGTCACCAAAATCTCTGTGACAGGGGATCAATTTCACGTCAGTGACTGAGTCTTCGAGATTTGCACAGCCAAGATCGAAACGGTGATTATCGCGACCCCGATCAAGTCCAGCGACCCCAAAGATTCTCCTAGTAGTAGCGCTGCAATCGCCACGCCGAAGAACGGATTGAGGAAATGGAAGGTTGCTGACCGGACTGTTCCGATACGATTGACCAGCCAGAACCAGACGATGGTAGCGATGACCCCGGGGACAAAAATGGTATAGGCAATGGCCGCAATCAGCGTCGGTGACCAGTTGAACACCCATGTTTCGAACTGTGCAGGTATTGCCAGCGCCGCGCCGCCGATAAGCATTTGATAGCCAACGACGGTCAGCATGTTGCCCCCAGAACTTGCGCCACGCACGGCGAGTGTCGCGAATGTCAAAGCCAGCACTCCGATACCACACAAAAGCATTCCGAAGGGATCGACACCTGCATTGAGACGCGTTCCCATGATCAGTGCGACACCCGCGAACCCTCCGACCAGACCCGCCAGACCCAATGGTCGCACCTTTTCACCCCAGATCAACCAGCTGGCAAGCGCCACCCAAAGGGGCAGAGACGAAGCGATAATCGCTGCGACCGAGGCTTCAACGGTCTGCATCGCAACAAAGTTCAAGCCGAGGTAGAGAGCGTTCTGGCAGATGCCAAAAACAATCGTCAGGCGCCATTGCGCAGGAGTCAGTCGAAAGCTTTGACCCAGCATGCGTGCGATTGCCAATGTGACTATGCCCGCAATGAAGAATCTCAGCGAAGAGACGGCAAGTGGCGGTGCGTTGGTCACGATGATCCGCGCGGATGTGAAGGCTGACGACCACATCAGCGCAAATGCCAGCCCCATAAGAATTGCGCGAAAGTCCATTGCCCTGCCCGATCTTTTGTTTGTCGCGTAGCAGGTCGTTTGTGAGGTTGCCAGTGGTCACACCGAAAGGGCCGGGAATAGCGTTTGGGTTTTCGATGCTGATTGGCTTTGTCTGGCCTTTGAACATGGAGTCTGGCGAACTCACGGAGCGGGCGCATGTGAATTTCGGAGGCATGGCAATCGCACTTGCGTCGGGTGCGGCCGCTGCTCTTTCGTTGGTGACGGGTGTTTCATCGGCGTTGGTAGGCGTGATGGTTGCTGTTGCCTTGCTTCCGCCGACAGCCGCTCTGGGCCTGTTTGTCGGAGCCGGAGAGACGTCTCTGGCAATGGGCGCGCTACTGCTGCTTGCGGTGAATATTGTGTCTGCAAATCTCTCGGCTCAGACAGTGTTGTTCTGGAGAGGTGTCAGGCCGCGAACATTCTATGAAGAGAAAGAGGCGCGAAACGGCCGGATCGTGGCGGCGGTGTTCTGGTTCGTCACACTCGCCGTATTGGCCGGGTTCATGTGGTGGCGTCTACAGACCTAGAAAAGGGTCGCCCCGGTGGGACGACCCGCAAGGCGCTTACTTGTTGCGCTTGGAAACCTGACCACCATCAACAGCGCCTTCGTCGAGCAAACCGTCGGACGTGTTGCCCGTCACTGCGCTTCCTGTGTTACCCCAACCGCCTGCACCAGGAGCCTGCGCCAGATCACCGCCGTTCGGGCCTATTGCGCGTGCAACAGAACCGCCAAATGTTTTGATGTTCTGAGCCATTGCTTTCGCATTTTCGCTATTTCCGTTGCTGTGACCTTTTGCAAAAGCAGCAGGAGCAAACGCGAGTGCGCCGATGATGGCGATAGATGTAATTTTGAGCATAACAGCCTCCAAGTTGTGTTTGTGTTGTAGGCTTTGTTCGCTGCGGATCTGGAAATGGATTGAAAACTATCTGGAAACAGTTTGTTTGGAACTCTGCGATTGTCTTCGCCGGTTTCCACCACGCTTTTATACCGCTTTCCAAACGAGAAAGGGCCGCCCGAAGGCGACCCCATCAAAGTAAATTCTTCAGAATGATTAGTCGTTCACACTGTCCTTGAGCGCCTTTGCGATGGTCATCTTGACCACTTTGTCAGCGTCCTTGTGGATCTGCTCGCCAGTGGCTGGGTTGCGGACCATGCGTGCAGGACGCTCGCGGCAATAAATTTTGCCAACGCCTGGAAGCGTCACAGCGCCACCGCCGGAGACTTCGTCAGTGATGATGCCAACGATAGCGTCAAGCGCTTCGCCTGCGGATTTCTTGTCGCTGCCCATTTTTTCGGCGAGCGCTGCTACAAGCTGCGTCTTCGTCATTGGTTTTGCCATGTTCAAATCTCCTCGATATGGTCTTCTCTAGGGGCTTATTCCCCTTATTTAACTGGATATGGTGGCATAACACTACGAATTGTGGTCACAACACAAGCGCTAATCACCCGAAAATCGGCGGAAAAGGCCTTATTTTAAAGGAAAGCGGTCTCTTCAAAGCTGCGGAGCTTCCGCGAATGTATGCGTTCAAGCGGCATGTCGCGCAAAGACTCCATTGCCTTGATGCCGATCAGAAGGTGACTTGCGACCTGCGTGCGATAAAAATCGCTCGCCATGCCGGGCAGTTTGAGTTCGCCGTGGAGCGGTTTGTCGGACACGCACAAAAGCGTTCCATAAGGCACGCGGAAGCGGAACCCGTTCGCCGCGATCGTCGCGCTCTCCATATCAAGGCCGATGGCGCGCGACTGACTTAGGCGCTGCACAGGCCCAGACTGGTCACGCAGTTCCCAGTTGCGGTTGTCGATGGTTGCAACTGTGCCGGTCCGCATGATCCGCTTCAGCTCATAACCACGCAGCTGTGTGACGTCCGCGACGGCAGTCTCAAGCGCGATCTGTATCTCGGCAAGGGCCGGGATTGGCACCCAAATCGGCAGATCGTCATCCAAAACGTGATCTTCGCGCAAGTAAGCATGCGCAAGGACAAAGTCACCAAGGCGCTGGCTGTTTCGAAGACCCGCGCAGTGTCCAAGCATCAACCAGGCATGAGGCCTAAGAACAGCAATGTGGTCAGTTGCGGTTTTGGCGTTGGACGGACCAACACCGATGTTGACCAACGTGATTCCGGCACCGCCTTCGCGCTTCAGGTGGTAGGTCGGCATCTGCGGCAGCTTCGCCGGGACTGGCAAAGGCTCGTCATGTTTCGTGATCTCGAAATTTCCCGGGCCGACAAACCCTGTGTAGCCACTATCAGGGTCTTTCAACGCTTGGCGGGCAATCATCTCGAATTCATCGACGTAGAACTGATAGTTCGTGAAAAGCACATGATTTTGGAAATGCTCAGGCTGGGTCGCGGTGTAGTGTGCCAGCCGCGCGAGTGAATAGTCGATCCGTTGAGCAGTAAATGGCGCAAGCGGGTGCGAACCGTCAGGATGCGCGAAACCGTAGCCGTTAACGATGTCATCATGTGTGGTGGAAAGGTCCGGCACATCGAAAACATCACGCAGTGTGAAATCCATCGCCCCTTCTTGGGGAACGGCAAGAGTGTTGTCGTTCGCCACTGCGAAGTGCACCGGCATAGGGGTCATCGATACGCCGATCTCAACGGATGCACCGTGGTTCTCGACAAGGAGTCCGATCTGCTGGCGCAGGTAACCGGCAAACAGATCCGGGCGTGTAATTGTCGTGGAATATCGGCCCGGCTCGCTGACGTGACCGAAACTTAGACGGTTGTCGATTGGCGCAAAGCTGGTCGTCGTCAGTCTGATCTCGGGGTAAAATGCACGATAGCGCACATCGGGCTGGCCTGTGTTCAACACCTCATTGAACCGCTCGCACAGAAAGGCCGACGCCGCGTTATAGAGTTCTACAAGCCGATCAACGGCCGCTGCCGGATCTGTAAAGAGTTCATGATCAGGAGCGTCGGGTGTGTGGACTGCACGACTTTTTGCATCGTTCATGGCGAAGCGCTCCGAATAGTTTTTTTTGGGAGAATTTTTCTTTTTTCCATCCCTGAAAATGGCACCGAATGCCTGCCGCCGCAAGACGGTATTACGCGTTCCCGCTTGCCTATCTCATGCAATTGAGATTGCTTCGCGTCATGGAAAAAACGCTTCTTTCAATTGGACACGGCTATTCCGCGAAGGCGCTGGCGAAACGGCTCTTGCCAAAGGGCTGGCGCATCATCGGAACAACGCGAAGTCCCGAGAAGGCTGCCGCATTGAAGGAAACGGGTATTGAGGCAATGGTCTGGCCGGGCGGCAAGCTTCCGTTGGGCGAGGTTTCGCATGTCTTGACGTCAGTATCACCGGGTTCTGACGGCGACCCTGTTTTGGCAGCGCAGGGGGCTGAGATCGCAGGCGCATCGCATCTGAAATGGGTCGGTTATCTGTCGACCACCGGCGTCTATGGTGACCATCAGGGCGACTGGGTGGACGAGGATACAGCGCTGACCCCATCAACCGAGCGGGGCATCGCCCGCGTAGAGGCTGAAGCGGCATGGGCTGCGCTTGGCGTGCCCCTGCACATTTTTCGGCTGGCAGGAATCTATGGCCCCGGTCGCGGGCCCTTCTCGAAAGTCCGATCCGGCAATGCCCGGCGCATCATCAAGGAAGGTCAGGTTTTCAGTCGCACGCACGTCGACGATATCGCGCAGGTTCTTGAGGCTTCGATTGACCGGCCCAATCCGGGGCGTGCCTATAATGTCTGTGACGACGACCCCGCCCAGCCGCAGGATGTGATCGCTTATGCGGCCCAGTTGCTTGGCATGCCGGTGCCGGATGCCGTTTCCTTTGAAGACGCCGAGCTTAGTGCGATGGCGCGCAGTTTTTATTCGGAATCCAAGCGTGTTCGTAATGACCGCATCAAGGATGAGCTGGGCGTTGACCTGATATATCCAGATTATCGCGCCGGGTTGCGCGCTCTTTTGGAACGCGAAACCAGTCGGACTTAAGCCCGCTTCGAGATATCGGCGATCCCCAGAACATCCAGCACTTTCGCTTCGATATGCTCGGCGTTCATCGCGGCACTAGCATACATATCCTTCGGACTTGCCTGATCGATGAACGTATCAGGCAAGACCATTGAGCGGAATTTCAGCCCCCGGTCGAACACGCCTTCATTCGCAAGAAAGTCAGCCACATGGCTACCGAAACCACCAATTGCGCCTTCTTCAATCGTGATGAGAACCTCGTGATTGCTGACAAGGTCAAGGATCAACGCGTGGTCCAGAGGTTTGGCAAAACGGGCGTCCGCTATTGTTGGAGAAATGCCCCTAGCGGCCAACGCCTCAGCGGCTTTTTCGACTTCTGACAAACGTGTGCCGAACGAAAGAATGGCAACCTGCGACCCTTCGCGGATCATGCGCCCCTTGCCGATCTCAAGCACGTCTCCGCGTTCGGGCATTTCGACACCGACGCCCTCGCCCCGAGGGTAACGGAACGCAATGGGGCCATCCGAATGAGCAGTGGCCGTCGCAACCATGTGGACCAGTTCAGCCTCGTCTGCTGCCGCCATCACAACCATTCCCGGCAGGTTCGCCATGTAACCGATATCAAAAGCACCCGCATGGGTCGCGCCATCCGCACCCACCAGACCCGCGCGATCGATCGCGAAGCGCACCGGCAACCGCTGCAATGCAACGTCATGCACGACCTGATCGTATCCTCGCTGCAGAAACGTGGAATAAATAGCACAGAACGGTTTCATTCCGCCCGCAGCAAGGCCCGCAGCAAAGGTGACGCCATGCTGTTCGGCGATGCCTACGTCAAAGCAGCGACTTGGATAGCGTTCTGCGAAAAGGTTCAGGCCCGTTCCATCCGGCATGGCGGCGGTGACTGCGACCACCTTGTCGTCGCGCGATGCCTCGTCGATCAGAGATTGCGCGAAAACCTTGGTATAGGACGGTGCATTTGAGGGTGCTTTTTTCTGCTCACCCGTGACGACATCAAATTTCGACACACCGTGACCTTTGTCGCGCGCAGTCTCCGCCGGAGCGTATCCTTTGCCCTTTTTGGTAATTGCATGGATCAGGATCGGACCCTGCGCGCGCGCCTTCACAGTGCGCAAAACGGGCAGCAATTGCTCAAGGTCATGACCGTCAATTGGGCCGAGGTAGCTAAAGCCCAGTTCCTCAAACAGCGTTCCACCGACGACTGTATGTTTCAACAAATCCTTGGCCCGCTTGGCGCCTTCGCGAAATGGTTCGGGCAGAAGACTGACTGCACCTTTGGCGGCAGCTTTAAATTCCTGAAACGGATCGCCCGCATAGAGGCGCGACAGGTAGGACGACATTGCCCCCACTGGTGGCGCGATAGACATTTCGTTGTCATTCAGGATGACGATAAGTCGTTTGCCCAAGTGGCCCGCGTTGTTCATCGCCTCATAGGCCATACCAGCGCTGATTGCCCCGTCGCCAATCACGGCAATGCCGTCGCCAAGGCCTTCGGGCGTGGCCCCGCCCAGATCACGCGCAACCGAAAAGCCTAGAGCGGCAGAAATCGAGGTAGAGCTATGGGCCGCGCCGAACGGATCGTAGGGCGATTCCGAGCGCTTGGTGAAGCCGCTGAGACCGTCTTTCTGGCGCAAGGTCCGAATGCGGTCACGACGGCCAGTGAGAATCTTATGCGGGTAACACTGGTGACTGACGTCCCAGATCAGCTTGTCCTTTGGCGTGTCGAAAACGGCATGCAACGCGACGGTCAATTCCACGACGCCAAGCCCTGCCCCAAGGTGACCCCCCGTTTCGCTGACGGCGCTAATCGTTTCGGCGCGCAATTCGTCGGCCAATTGATACAACTCATCGTCCGTCAACTGCTTCATATCCGCAGGCACGTTCACACGGTCGAGAATTGGAGTTTTGGGTCGGTCAGTCATACAGGCTCCGGGGGCGCGTCAGTGTTCGCGCGAGATAACGAAATTAGCGGCGTCGCGCAAACCATCCGCTCGTGCATCATATAAGCAGAGTGCGTCGTTTGACTGTGCGACCAGTGAGCGCGCCATGTCTTTCGCACCCATAAGCCCCAGAAGTGAAACAAAGGTTGCCTTGCCGGCATCGGCATCCTTGTGGAGGCGCTTGCCTGTTTTCGTTTCGTCGCCGGTTTCATCAAGAATGTCATCGGCAATCTGGAAGGCCAGTCCAAGTGCCGTCGCATAAGACGCAAGCGGTGCGATGTCATCGCCTGCCAAGAGCGGACCTACCGTAGCGGACCAACGGATCAAAGCGCCGGTCTTTTGCGCCTGCAGCTCGGTGATCGCTTCAAGCGACAAAGGCGCATCCGCGCTTTCGGCGGCAATATCACGCGCTTGTCCGAGGACCATCCCGTCCTTGCCGGCGTCCGTCGCAAGGCCAATGACGGCCTGAACGATACGCTCGGATGGAAGATTGAGGGTTCCGAGAATTTGGAAGGCGAGGGATTGCAGCGCATCGCCCGCCAGAACAGCAGTCGCCTCGTCCCATGCTTTGTGAACCGTCGGCTTGCCACGGCGCAGGTCATCGTCGTCCATGCACGGCAGGTCGTCATGCACCAGTGAGTAGGCATGAATGCACTCAATCGCAGCGGCGGCTTTAAGGGCGTCTTCGTGCTTTATCCCATGAAGCGTGCAGCTTTCGATCACCAGAAACGCACGCAGTTTCTTTCCACCCAGAACGGCGTAGCGCATCGCATCTTCAAGTGGTTCGGATTGCGCGGTGAAATATGTTTCAAGCGTCGCGTCGACCTCGGCCGCGACGCTTTTCAGCCGGTCCTGAAACGTCATGCGGGATCGACAGGCGTTGTCCCTTTGGGCTGGCCGTTCTCGTCAAACGTGATCTGTGCGACTTTCTCTTCAGCTTCGGCCAGTTTCTTTTGGCAATGCGCTTTCAACTCGGCACCGCGTTCATAGAGCTTGATCGAGTCCTCAAGCGGCACGTCACCGGCCTCAAGCCGGTTCACGACACCTTCAAGCGCACTCATCGCGTCTTCAAAGCTCATCTCAGCTACTGGTTTTTCGCTCATGCCCCTCGCTCCATCAGCACGTCTACATGGGCCGCAACGCTGGCGGCCAAAGCGTTCAGATCATACCCGCCCTCAAGTGTCGAGACCACGCGGCCCTTTGAATGCGCATCCGCCACATCACAGATGGCTTGGGTCACCCAAACGAAATCCTCAGTGCTCCAGTTCAGGTTAGCCAGCGGGTCGGCGGCATGTGCATCGAAGCCTGCTGAAATGATGACCAGTTCGGGCGCGAAGTCATCGACAGCAGGCAGAATGAGATCACCCCATGCGCGTTTCATCTCATCGCCACCCGTCATCGGGGCAAGCGGGACGTTCAGCACGTTGTCATGCGCCCCCGTTTCATGCACTGACCCCGACCCCGGATAGAGGGGCATCTGGTGAGATGAGGCAAAAAGCGTCCGTGCCTCGTTCCAAAGCAGGTCCTGCGTTCCGTTGCCGTGATGAACGTCGAAATCCAGCACCGCTACGCGGTTCAGCCCATGATGATCCAGCGCGCGTTTAGCGGCAATCGCTGCATTGCCAAACAGACAGAACCCCATCGCCGTTTCCGTTTCCGCATGGTGTCCGGGCGGGCGCATGGCCACGAAAGCATTCGCGACCTCGCCTGCTATCACAGCATCGATCGCCGCCGTGCATCCACCGACGCCGCGCAACGCGGCTTCAAGCGAGCCCGGCACAACATGGGTGTCTCCATCAAGCGCGAATGTGCCTGACGTCGGAATAGATCCTTTAACACGGTCAAAGTATCGGGCGGGGTGGCACCGCAGCACCTCATCCCGGTCTGCCAATGGTGCTTCGCGCCGGTCAAGGTCTGCAAAACGATCGTCCGTCAGCGCCTGTTTGATCGCTTCATAACGGAACGTGCTTTCGGGATGCCCCGGAGGCGTAACGTGGTTCAGAGCTGAATCGTGAGAATAGAGTGCGGTCGTCATGGGCATCCCTGTCCAGTTAGCGGCTTAATCCGGCGACAACATGTATCCCGCACCGCGCACCGTTTGAAGATAGCGCGGCTGCTTCGGGTCAGCTTCCAGCTTACGCCGCAAACGGGTGATCTGCACGTCAACCGCGCGCTCTTGCGCTTGCCCTCCATCACGGCCCAGGTCTTCGACAAGCTTGGCGCGCGACATGGCCTCACCGGGTGCGCCGGAGAAAATCCGCATAAGCTGAGACTCGGTGGCTGTCAGCCGGACCGGGTTTTCGCCCTGCCAGAGCGAGCCCTTCTCGACGTCATACCGCAGCGCCCCAAGGTGAAGCACTTTGGGTGTCACATCGGCGGGTTCGGTGGCTGGCACGCGCCGCAGGATCGAATTGATCCGGAGCAGAAGCTCTTTTGGCTCAAACGGTTTAGCAAGGTAATCGTCGGCCCCGGCTTCCAGTCCGGCGACACGATCATCGGTTTCGTTCTTTGCCGTCAGCAACAAAATCGGCAAATCACGAGTTTCGCGAAGGCGCCTGCAAAAGCAAATCCCGTCTTCACCGGGCATCATGACGTCCAGCACAACCAGATCAAAATCAAGACCACTGAGGATACGCTCAGCGTGGGCCGCGTCACGCGCGGACGATACAAGAAAACCGTGGCGCATCAGAAATTTCTGAAGCAACCCACGAATACGTTCGTCATCGTCGACGATCAGCAGATGGACATCCGAGAGGCTCATGTTCCGCCCTCCTTTAGGCGCTTGTAATGCCGCGCCGTGTCTGCGTCCATCATCGCTTCTAGCACCTGACGAAAACCTGATACCGCGTCAGGGCCGGCCTGCCGAAAGGCACTTCGCATCCGGTCCCTTTGTGCATCTGACAAAGCGCGTTCCAGCGTCTCGCCCGGCTCAGTGAGAAACAGGTGGCGTTCGCGTTTGTCCTGCTTGCCGATACGACTTTCAACCAGACCGTCACTAATCAGAGTGCGCAAAACCCGGTTGAGCGATTGTTTTGTCACGCCGAGAATAGACAAAAGGTTATTCACCGTCGTGCCGGGCGATCGGTTGATGAAGTGAACGGCCCGGTGATGCGCGCGTCCATACCCTTTCTCGGCGAGAATACGGTCCGGGTCAGCCGTGAAACCACGATAGGCAAAGAACATCGCTTCAATCGCCTTACGCAACTGATCGTCCGTCAAGAAGAGCAGGCTCTCGCCGCTTGGGGGACCACCACTGTCTGCCATATCGACCTCCCTTGGTTGATCCAACATTATGTCAGCCTTGTTGACATTCCAAGTCTCGACTGGTAGCGATTCTCGAATTTTCCGCAACTTTATGACCGTTGCGGACCTAAACGCGCAACTTTTGCAAATGGAGGCCGATATGGCAGGCGCATATGATGATCGCGACGGACTGATCTGGATGGACGGGAAAATGGTGGATTGGCGCGAGGCCAATGTGCACATCCTGACTCACGCGATGCACTATGCTTCCAGCGTGTTCGAAGGCGAGCGTGCCTACAATGGCAAGATTTTCGAAAGCCGGAAGCACTCGGAGCGGTTGCATTTCTCTGCCGAACAACTCGACTTCCAGATCCCGTGGACTGTGGATGAGATCGAGGCCGCCAAGCAGGAGGTTCTGACCGCCAATGGCTTCAGCGATGCTTATGTCCGGGCCGTTGCCTGGCGCGGAGCTGGTGAAGACATGGGTGTCGCTTCCGCCAAGAACCCCGTGCGCCTTGCGATCGCCTCGTGGGAATGGGGCGCCTACTACGGCGATGCCAAGATGAAGGGCGCAAAGCTGGATATTGCGAAGTGGAAACGACCCTCGCCCGAGACAATCCCGTGCCACGCCAAGGCCGCGGGCCTCTATATGATCTGCACCTTGTCCAAGCATGCGGCCGAGGCGAAGGGCTGTTCTGATGCGATGATGTTCGACTATCGCGGCTATGTGGCCGAAGCGACGGGCGCGAACATCTTCTTTGTGAAAGACGGCGAAGTTCACACGCCGACCCCGGATTGCTTCCTGAATGGCATCACACGACAGACAGTCGTCGGTATGTTGAAGGACCGTCAAATCAAAGTGCACGAGCGCCACATCCTGCCCGAAGAGCTTGAAGGTTTCGAGCAATGCTGGCTGACAGGGACCGCCGCGGAAGTGACACCCGTTGGTCAGATCGGCGACTATAACTTCGAGGTGGGCGCGCTGGCGCGCGATGTTGCGCAAAGCTACGAAAAGCTGGTTCGCGTCTAAATAGGTATCGGATTGTAAGAACGCCCGGCCAGTTTCGCCGGGCGTTTCTGTCTAAAGTGGCCGCCCCATCAGCAGCCAAACCAAGCCAGCGGACAAACCCGCGACCTGAATTGCGATGATCGCGTTAAGCTGCATGCCAAACGGTTGTTTTCTGGTTTTGTGACGAAACCGTTTTTGCGCGAACTTTGCAGCAGGACTTCCACCGAAGAAAGAAAGCGAGAGTAGATAGCTTTCGCTCATCCTTTGCCCATCCCTGCGAGCTTGCCGCTTGTCCCAGCCAAAGGCCGCAAAAGTCATCGGATTGATGACGGCCAAATAGACAATTCCCGTCAACGCTTCGGTCACGTTACCAGAACTTCCACCATCGCTTTGTTGCGCGATCCTGCGGGGTCACCATTCCGATCGAATTGTAGACTTCACCGTCATCCCCCTGAAGCTTCGCGCCCAGCGCATCCGCAATCAGAAACATTTTGCGCAACATTTCACTGTCCGGGTTCTTGGCCATCACGTTCCCGGCGGAATGCCACATCCAGGCTTCATTCTTTCCTTCAATGCGCGCGCTCCAGTCCTTCCAAACCGCCAAAGTTTCGTCCTGAACGCTGAACGCCTCACCGCTATCGTTGGAAACGATCGCTTCACGCTCCAGCCGCATCGACGTGTCGCCACCGACATACTCAAACCACTCATCGCGTGTAATCACTGGCCCTTCTGTGTCGGACCAATCGCCTTTGCGGGTTATATGAACGTCATAGCCCATGAAAACCTCTCAAATATGATCTTGTTTAATGGCGGCAGCTTGCACCAGCGGCAGGGCCTTGGTCCATCATTGAGTGGCCGCTTTGCCGAAACACTGTATTTCGGCGGTTGTTCGCGCGTGGTCAGCCGTATTTCGTGACGTGCTGACGGCCTTTTCCACGCTGAAGCTTCAGGTAATGCTCGCGCAGGATGATCAGAACGCCGGAAGCAATCACAATGCTGGCACCAAGCAACATGACAAAAGTCGGCACCTCTCCGAAGACTGCATAGCCAATGGCGATTGCGAACAGCATCGAGGCATATTCGAAAGGCGCCACGATTGACGCGTCGCCGAACCGATAGGCACTGGTGAGTAGGATCTGACCAAGGCCACCAAGAAGACCGGAACCGATGAGGCACGCCAAAACGGTCATCGACGGTATTTTCCAGCCGAAGGGTATTGTCAGAAGCGACAAAACCGTTGCAGTGACCGAGAACCAGAACACAATTGCCGCCGTTTCTTCCGTTTCGACCAGTTTGCGTACGAAAATCTGGGCAAAGGCTGCGCAGAGTGAGCCTGTCAGCACGATAAGTGCACCATAGGCCAGTCTTGGATCCACATCACCGCCCGTAAAGGACGTTAAACGCGGCCACAGGATGATCAGAACGCCTGCCATGCCCATACCAACGGCGGTCAAGCGCACTGCGCGCACCCGCTCACCCAACATCAGCGCAGCAAGAATCACGACAAAAAGCGGCATGGCATATTGAATGGCCTTCACTTCCGAGAGCGGCAGAATAGCCAGGCCCGCAAAACTGAGCCCCATCGCAGTCGATCCGATCAACCCGCGCCAAAGATGACCAACCGGATTTACTGTCCGCAACCCTTTGGGAAATTTGCCCTGCCACATTAACCAGCCAAGGATCACCGGCATCGCGCAAAGAGAACGGAAAAACACGGTCTGCCCCGGCGGCACCTCTGCCGACGCGGCTTTGATGAGCGTGGCCATCAGAACAAACAAAAGCACTGAAGCAATTTTGAGGGATATGGCACGAAACGGGTTGGGCTGGGCAATGCTCATGCCCCTCCCTATCAACCCGTCAGCAGCCCGGCCAGTGGTCTAGCTTTGAGCGCGCGCGATACGCAGGTATCTCTTCAGCTTTGCCGCGCTGCGCGTTCTGGCGTTTCGAAAGCTTTGAGACACCGTCGAACGTTCAGTCGAGGCACTTGAAAGATGCGTCATGCGCCCGGCACCACGAGTGCGCTTGCGGCGCAAGAGATGGGTATTCATGGGTAGTCCTCCCTGTCTCTGGTTTGGGGAGTCTACCATAAATCACGCGTCTGGTGAAATCGCGGCTAGGCGGCTGACCGCCCATCTTGCGGAGTCACTTACGGTTGGGTCGGGGTCATCGACGCAGTCTTGGGCGGCGCTCATCAAGTTCGGATCACCGGAATTCCCAATTGCATAGAGAACATTCCGCACGAAACGGTCTCGGCCGATCCGCTTTATCGGGGACCCTGAAAAGAGCGCGCGAAAGCCTGCGTCGTCCAATTCCGCAAGTTCCGAAAGTCGAGGCGCGTTGAGGTCTTCACGGGCAGCGTACCGATAGTCCCGAGCGGTATTGGCGAATTTGTTCCAAGGGCAAACGGCCAGACAATCGTCACAACCGTAAATCCTGTTCCCTAATTTCGGCCGTAGTTCTTCATCGACCGGACCTTTGTGTTCGATCGTCAGATAGGAAATGCAGAGCCGTGCATCCAGTTGATAAGGCGCAGGGAAAGCGTTGGTTGGGCAAATATCGAGGCACCGACGGCAACTGCCGCAGTGGTCTACTTCAGCCACGTCAGGTTCAAGATTGACCGTTGTGAAAATCGCCCCGAGAAAAAACCAGTTACCAAGGTCACGACTGAGGAGATTGGTGTGTTTGCCCTGCCAGCCAAGCCCTGCGGCCTGCCCCAAGGCTTTTTCGGGAACCGGGGCGGTGTCGACAAAGACTTTCACTTCGCAGTCTGCTTCAGAGACCAACCAGCGCGCGACGCGCTTCAAGCGCTTTTTGACGATGTCATGGTAGTCCTTGTTGCGCGCATAGACTGAGATAACGCCGCGATCACGGTTGTTCAGGTCCTCCAGGGGGTCGTGGTCCGGGGTATATGGTTCGGCCAGCATAATGATGGATTGGGCTTCGGGCCAAAGCGCTGAGGGATCGCCACGCCATGCGGCACGATCTTCAAGCCAGCCCATCTGCCCGTGGCGACCCGCTTGAATAAAGGCGGCAAGGCGCTCGGGGACTTCTGGGATGCTGTCCGGCGCACAGATGCGCGCACGCGCGAACCCGGCTTCGCCCGCCTCACTCAGCAGTCGGGCTTTGAGATTATCTACGGACATAGGGCGCCCATGTGCCCCCTTTTTGCGAACTTAAAAATCCAGATCGGCATAATGCGGAGGTGGCGGAAATCCGGGGACCGTATCGGCAAGAAGACGTCGGAACGCCGGGCGGGATTTGATCCGCGCATACCAGTCACGCACCGTCGGATAGGCATTCCAGTCCACGTCCGAGATGTAATCCAGCGCCGACAAATGTCCGGCGGCAGCGAAATCGGCAAGTGACAGTTCATTTCCCGCGAGCCATCGGCGCTGATCCAGAAGCCAGCTCATATAGTCGAGATGCATCTTGATTGCCCGCGCGCCGGCTTTGACATTCTTGCTGTCCGGGTAGCCTTCTTTGGTGATTTTCTTATTTACGCGCTCATAGAGCAGCTTCGAAGTGACTTCGGTGTGAAATTTATCGTCGAACCAACCCACGAGGCGGCGCACTTCATGGCGCGCAGCGAGATCTTTGGGCAAAAGCGACGGTTCCGGATAGGCCTCTTCGATATACTCGCAAATCGCAGCGCTTTCCGAAAGCGTGTGGCCATCGATTTTCAGGACTGGGACTTTGCCAGCGGGATTGCGGCGCATGAAATCCGGGTCTCGTTCCCAATAGCGTTCCTCGATCAGTTCAACTTCGAGCTTTTTCTCAGCAAGCGAAAGCCGCACCTTGCGACAATAGGGGGACAACGGGACGTGATAGAGCCGGATCATCTGTGCGTGAAGCCTGTTTGACTGCGTGTTTCTTCAATGCCTGAGCCGGCGCGCGGATTCAACACTGGTGCGACAGCTCTATCTGGTAAAGCATCGCGCGCGCCCGTCTGTTCGGATCGTTGCCGCACCATCCGCAATTGCGCGGGCACGGCGATCGACGAAGCTTGAAGGGTTCACTGCCTGACGCTGCTTCGGGTTGGGCAGGACAGCCGCCAGAAGCGAGGCCTGGCGCAGAGTAAGATCAGCAGCCCGCACACCAAAATGGTGCTGAGCTGCGGCTTCGCTCCCAAAGACACCTTCGTCAAACTCAGCGACGTTGATATAGATCTCGACGATGCGGCGCTTGGACCAGATGGCTTCAACGACTGGGGTCATCAGCGCTTCAAGCGCTTTACGCGGCCAGCTTCGGCCCTGCCAAAGCCAAACATTCTTAACGGTTTGCTGGGTCAATGTCGAAGCCCCACGGTCCGCACCCTCTTGAATAGCCGCGCGCAGTTGTTCCATGTCGAAGCCCCAGTGAAGGCAAAAGTTTGCGTCTTCAGCAGCGACAACGGCTTGCAATGCCTCAGGAGCTATCGTGTCAGCCGGAACCCAGTCGCGACGGATTTCACCAAGTCGCAGACCTTCGCTCAGAATGTAAGGCGTCGTCGGCGGTGGAAGAACGGCGTAGATGCCGACGCTGAGAACAATCGCTCCGGCAAATGCCAAAAGCGCGCGACGGATAATCCGAAGCGGTCTGCGCTTGGTTGCGGGCTTCGCCTTGGCTGCCTTACGTGGTTTTCGCGTGGTTGCTTTCTTCGCCATGCCAATCAGGTCGCATGCCTGACAACGGCTGGCAAGTCACTCGGCGGCGCGATCATGCGGGTCTTCGACATCGTCCAACATGCGTGATTCAGCACGACGGGCTTCGGCCTTCTCGCGCTTCTTGGCGAACTTCTTTTTCAGGCGTGCGACGCGGGCTTTTTGGTAGGCGTTCAGAATGGGATTCGACAGGAAGTATCCCGCGGTGCCGAAAGCGACACCTGGAACAATGCCGCCGATAAGATACGGCAAGAAGTAACGGTGGAAAAAACCGCTGAGGCTGCCCCAGGCAGTTTGCTCGGCTGTGAACATCGCCATGAAGTTCTGCCAAAGCTCAAGCGCAGCATCAGAGAATGCCGGAACAACCGCCTGTAGTGGGATCGGAGGGCGGCCGAGCATAAATGCCCCAAGCTCCATCGAAACAGCAACGATGAAGGGAAACGTCAAAGGGTTTCCGAAGAACGTCGCCAAGAGCGCCGCCATTACATTTCCCCGCACGACCCAGGCCAGCCATGCCGCAATGAAGAAGTGCATGCCAAAAAACGGCGTGAAACACGTGAAGATGCCAACGGCGATACCGCGGCTGATCTTATGTGCCGGATCGGGAAGCCTGCGGATACGGTGACCGATGTATTGAACAGCGCGCGACCAGCCGCCGCGCGGATAGAGCGCCTGCGCAATCGACTGGAAGTATGTCCGTGGTGTCCGCCGCTTAAAAACCAAGTGTCCCGTCCGTCTCCGCGTTAAGGCTTGCGACCCAAGTCGCGGTGCCTTGTGATCGCGGCGACATCGCTGTCGGCCTCAAGCGCCAACATCACCGCGTGAAGATGCTCAATATCTCTCATCTCCGCGTCGACAATGAGGCGATAAAAGTCCGGTTTTCGGTCAATGAACACAAGATCAGAGATATTCGCACCTTGCTCGCCAATCAATGTGCAAATCCGCCCAAGCACGCCGGTGTCATTTGCAATCGTAAGATCAAAGCTGACGGCGTGAACCGCGGGATGTCGGCCTTCCTGCCAGTGGAGGTCCACCCAACGGCTGGAATCCTCGGCAAGTTCGGCCAGGGCCTCGCAATCAATAGCGTGGATCATGACGCCTTTACCGCGGTAACTGATGCCAACGATGCGCTCACCCGGCACCGGCTGACAACAGGCCGCGCGACGGAAGGTCTGGCTGGGTTTCAGGCCAACAACTGCCCGCGCCGCATCAATTTCGTCCCCTGTCTTGTGTGCCAGATCGGGATAAAGGGTTTCGATCACCTGACGGGCTGTCAATTCGGCGGAGCCAATACGTGCAAGAAGCGTGTCGCGATCTTCCAAGCTGAGGTGCTTGGCGGCAGTGGTCAGTGCCTTTTCGGTCGCGCGTTTGCCCACGTGTTCGAACGCCACACGCACCAATTCGCGTCCAAGCTTGATAAACCGCTCGCGGTCTTCTTCACGCAAGGAGCGTCGGATCGATGCCTTGGCGCGGCCGGTTTTCACAATGTCGATCCAGGTCGCCTGCGGGCGTTGTCCCTCGGCCGTCATGATTTCGACCGACTGGCCATTTTTCAAACGTGTCCAAAGAGGAACACGAATTGCGTCGACCTTGGCGCCGACGCAGCTGTCACCAATGCGGGTGTGAATCGCATACGCAAAATCGAGCGGCGTTGCGCCACGTGGCAGTTTGACAACTTCGCCCTTCGGCGTGAAGCAGAACACCTGGTCGGCATACATCTCAAGCTTCACATGCTCGAGAAACTCGTCGTGGTCTTCTTCGTCGAACCGCTCGGTGAGGGTGGCAATCCACTTGGCCGGATCAACCGCGAAGGGGTTTTGCGCCCGCACGCCATCACGGTACGACCAATGTGCGGCAACGCCCGCTTCCGCAACTTCGTGCATGACATGGGTGCGAATTTGAACCTCCACACGCTTGCCATCGCGGCCTGAGACTGTGGTATGGATCGACCGATAGCCGTTGGATTTTGGCTGACTGATATAGTCTTTGAACCGGCCCGGCACCGAACGCCAGCGTTGATGCACGGCACCCAGAGCAGCATAGCAATCGGCTTCGGTTTTCACGAGGATACGGAATCCATAGATATCGGATAGCCGCGAGAAGCCGATTTCCTTCTCTTCCATCTTGCGCCAGATCGAATACGGCTTTTTCGCGCGCCCAAAAGTGTCGGCGACGATGCCCGCTTTGTCCAATTCACCTTCGATATCGGCGGTAATCTTCTGAATCACATCGCCAGTTTCGCGCTGAAGCGTGATGAATCGGCGAATGATCGAGTTGCGGGCGTCTGGATAAAGCACCCGAAACGCCAGATCCTCCAGTTCTTCGCGCATCCACTGCATACCCATACGACCGGCAAGCGGCGCGAAGATATCCATTGTCTCGCGGGCTTTTTGCGCCTGCTTGTCCACACGCATCGAACGGATCGTGCGCATATTGTGCAATCGGTCGGCCAGCTTCACGAGGATAACGCGCAGATCTTTCGACATGGCGATAAACAGCTTGCGAAAGTTCTCGGACTGTTTGGTTTCGGTCGATGAAAGCTGAAGGTTTGTAAGCTTGGTGACACCATCGACAAGTTCTGCGATCTCAGACCCGAACAGACCCTCAATCTCGGAGTAGGTCGAGCGCGTGTCCTCAATCGTATCGTGCAACAGCGCGGTGATGATTGTCGCGTCGTCCAGCTGCTGTTCAGTCAGAATCGCGGCGACCGATACAGGGTGCGTGAAATAGGGTTCGCCTGAGTGGCGCTTCTGGCCCTCATGCATCTGCTCGCCGTAAGCAAAGGCTTCGGCGATCAGCTTGGCGTTGGTCTTTGGATTGTAGTTGCGGACAAGCGCGATCAGGTCGTCGGCGTCAATCATCGGCCCACCCCCCGGACCGCGCTTTGGTCCTTATGGCTGCCGTTGGGCTTCCATCAGGGCGCGGAGCAGTT
>JABDQU010000229.1 GCA_013042105.1 Boseongicola sp. | reverse complement strand
TACGAGCGCCGTGGGTGGAGTTGAAGTATTCCAGAACGGTCAGGCCTTCTTTGAAGTTCGAGATGATCGGCGTTTCGATGATCTCTCCGTTCGGCTTGGCCATCAGGCCACGCATACCGCCAAGCTGTTTCATCTGCGTCACGGAACCACGCGCACCGGAGTGGGCCATCATGTAAACCGAGTTCGGCTCACCTTCGGCACCATCTTCAAGCTCCGGAGTGGTCGAGATCGTGGTCATCATCGCGTCGGTGACCTTGTCGTTGGCCTTTGACCAAGCGTCGACAACCTTGTTGTACTTTTCACCCTGAGTGATCAGGCCGTCCATGTACTGCTGCTCAAAGTCCTTAACCAGATCGCGGGTTTCATCAACCAGCGTCCATTTGCTGTCAGGAATGACCATGTCGTCCTTGCCGAACGAAATGCCGGCCTTGAACGCTTCGCGGAAGCCCATGGTCATGATCTGGTCGCAGAAGATGACGGATTCCTTTTGGCCGCAATAGCGGTAGACCGTGTCAATGATCTGCTGCACTTCTTTCTTGCGCAGAAGGCGGTTGACCAGATCGAACGGGGCCTTGTTGTTGAGCGGCAGAAGCGCACCAAGACGCAAGCGTCCCGGGGTGGTCTCGAACCGCTGCATGACCTCGTTGCCTTCCGCATCAATCTGCGGAACGCGCGCCGTGATCTTGGCGTGCAGGTGGACTTCACCCGCCTGCAAGGCATGCTCGACCTCGTCGATCGTGCTGAAAGCTAAGCCTTCGCCCTTCATGCCGGTCCGCATAATGGTGGTGTAGTAGAGGCCCAAAATCATATCCTGTGACGGAACGATAATCGGCGCACCGTTGGCAGGCGACAGAACGTTGTTGGTGGACATCATCAACACGCGGGCTTCCAGCTGGGCTTCCAGCGAGAGAGGCACGTGAACAGCCATCTGGTCACCGTCAAAGTCGGCGTTGAACGCGGAACAGACAAGCGGGTGCAGCTGGATAGCCTTACCTTCGATCAGAACGGGTTCGAACGCCTGAATGCCAAGACGGTGCAGTGTCGGCGCACGGTTCAGCATGACAGGGTGTTCGCGGATAACCTCATCCAAGATATCCCAGACTTCGGGACGCTCTTTTTCGACCAGCTTTTTGGCTTGCTTTACGGTCGAGGACAGACCCTTGGCTTCAAGACGCGAGTAGATGAACGGTTTGAACAGTTCCAACGCCATCTTCTTAGGCAGACCGCACTGGTGTAGTTTGAGTTCCGGACCGGTCACAATGACCGAACGACCGGAGAAGTCGACGCGCTTACCCAAAAGGTTCTGACGGAAGCGGCCCTGCTTGCCTTTCAGCATGTCCGACAGCGATTTCAGCGGACGCTTGTTGGCGCCGGTGATCACGCGGCCACGACGGCCGTTGTCGAACAATGCGTCGACAGATTCCTGCAACATCCGCTTTTCGTTACGGACGATGATGTCCGGCGCGCGCAGCTCGATCAGGCGCTTCAAACGGTTGTTCCGGTTGATCACGCGACGATATAGATCGTTCAGGTCAGACGTGGCAAAACGGCCACCGTCCAGCGGCACCAGCGGGCGCAGCTCTGGCGGGATCACAGGGATCACGGTCATGATCATCCATTCGGGCCGGTTGCCGGACTCGATGAAGGATTCAACGATCTTCAAACGCTTGATAATCTTTTTCGGCTTCAGCTCACCTGTGGCGACCTTCAGGTCCTCACGCAGGGTTTCTGCTTCGCCTTCCAGATCAATAGCAGCCAGCATTTCGCGGATCGCTTCGGCGCCGATGTTGGCGGTGAAGGCGTCCATACCGTAGGCGTCTTGCGCGTCGAGGAATTCTTCCTCGGTCATCAAGGCACCGTATTGCAGGTCCGTCAGGCCGGGTTCGATCACAACGTAGTTTTCGAAATACAGGATGCGTTCCAGATCACGCAGGGTCATGTCCAACATCAGGCCGATGCGCGATGGCAGCGACTTGAGGAACCAGATGTGCGCAACAGGGGATGCCAACTCAATGTGGCCCATCCGTTCGCGGCGGACCTTTTGCAGCGTGACCTCGACACCGCATTTTTCGCAGACAACGCCGCGATATTTCATACGCTTATATTTGCCGCACAAACATTCATAATCTTTGATTGGGCCAAAGATGCGCGCGCAAAACAGGCCGTCACGCTCGGGCTTGAAGGTCCGGTAGTTGATGGTTTCGGGCTTCTTGATCTCACCGAAGGACCAGCTGAGGATCCGCTCGGGGGAGGCCAGAGAGACCTTGATTTCGTCGAACGTTTTTGCCGGTGTGAGCGGGTTAAACGGGTTGTTTGTAAGTTCCTGGTTCATTGAATTTCCTATTCAGGCTCAGGACAAGTGAAACGGTAGCTTCGTAAATCATAGAGGGCGATCACTCTTTGGAATTCGATAACATCTTCCGGTGTTGATCGAGGTAAACCGCAGGCTTTTAGTGCTGCTGTTAAGTTTGCCTGTCTCGACGTGGACAATGCGCTACTGCTGACTTCTCCTTCGTTGGCATTACAATTCTGACTGCAAGGATAAGTAATCGTCGGTGCGCAGCCCGTTGTAGCCAGAGCCACAAGCAAGGCTGCGCAGAAACGGATCACTCATCCTCCTCCGCATCCAGGAGTTCCATGTTGAGGCCGAGGCCCCGCACTTCTTTCACAAGAACGTTGAACGATTCCGGAATACCGGCTTCGAAGTTGTCCTCGCCTTTGACGATGCTCTCGTAGACCTTGGTGCGGCCTGCCACGTCGTCCGACTTCACCGTCAGCATTTCCTGCAGGGTGTAGGCGGCGCCGTAGGCTTCGAGCGCCCAGACTTCCATCTCACCGAAGCGCTGACCACCAAACTGCGCCTTACCACCCAGCGGCTGCTGCGTGACGAGCGAGTATGGGCCCGTGGAACGGGCGTGGATCTTGTCATCGACAAGGTGGTGCAGTTTCAGAAGGTATTTGACGCCCACTGTCACCTTGCGGCTGAACTGTTCACCGGTGCGGCCATCAAACAGGACGGACTGACCGGAAGAATCGAACCCTGCACGCTTCAGACTGTCGTTAACGTCCGCTTCTTTCGCGCCGTCAAAAACAGGTGTCGCGATAGGAACGCCGCGTGTGACGTTGCCAGCTGCTTCCACCAGTTCGTCTTCGGTCATGTCGGAGATGCCTTCATTATAGACATCATCACCATAGGCGATCTTCATAGCTTCACGCACAGGTGTCAGATCACCGGAGCGGCGGAATTCACCCAGCGCTTCGTCAATCTCTAGCCCCAGACCGCGTGCGGCCCAGCCCATGTGTGTTTCCAGAATCTGACCGACGTTCATACGCGATGGAACGCCCAGCGGGTTGAGACAGAAATCAACCGGTGTGCCGTCTGCAAGGAACGGCATGTCTTCCATGGGAACAACCTTGGAAATGACACCCTTGTTGCCGTGACGACCGGCCATTTTATCACCGGGCTGCAGCTTGCGCTTCACAGCCACGAAGACCTTCACCATCTTCATCACGCCCGGAGGCAGATCATCGCCGCGGCGCACTTTCTCGACCTTGTCTTCGAAACGCGCGTCCAGCTGACGCTTCTGCGCCTCGTACTGTTCGTTGAGCGCTTCGACGATCTGTGCGTCACCCTCTTCTTTCAGGGCCAGCTGCCACCAGTGGCTGCGAGGCATGTCATCCAGCATTGCGGCATCAATTGTGGTGCCTGCCTTGATGCCCTTTGGGCCTTTGGCGACGGTTTTGCCTTCGATCATGGACCGCAGACGCGCATAGATGTTGCGATCAAGGATCGTCAGCTCGTCGTCACGGTCACGGGCAAGGCGCTCGACCTCTTCGCGTTCGATCTGCAGCGCGCGCTCGTCCTTTTCAACGCCGTGCCGGTTGAACACACGCACTTCAACGACCGTGCCGAAATCGCCCGGCTTGACGCGCAGGGATGTGTCACGCACGTCAGACGCCTTTTCCCCGAAGATGGCACGCAGAAGCTTTTCTTCCGGTGTCATCGGGCTTTCGCCCTTCGGTGTGATCTTACCGACAAGGATATCACCGGGCTCGACTTCGGCACCGATGTAAACGATGCCCGCTTCGTCGAGGTTGCGCAGGGCTTCCTCACCGACGTTCGGGATATCGCGTGTGATTTCCTCTGGCCCAAGCTTGGTGTCACGGGCGGCGACTTCGAATTCCTCGATGTGGATCGAGGTGAAGACGTCGTCGCGCACGATACGCTCGGAGATCAGGATGGAGTCTTCGTAGTTGTAGCCGTTCCAAGGCATAAACGCGACGACCACGTTCTTACCAAGGGCCAGTTCACCGATGTCCGTAGACGGACCGTCGGCAATAACTTCGCCTTTCAGAACCGTATCACCAACCTTCACCAACGGACGCTGGTTAATGCAGGTGTTCTGGTTTGAACGCTGGAACTTGCGCATGCGGTAGATGTCAACGCCGGGGTCGCCGACCTCAAGATCGGATGTGGCACGCACAACGATACGGGTCGCATCGACCTGGTCAATGATACCGGCGCGTTTCGCCATAATGGCCGCACCGGAATCCCGTGCCACAACTTCTTCGATACCGGTGCCGACCAGCGGGGCCTCTGCCTGAAGCAGTGGGACCGCCTGACGCATCATGTTCGAACCCATAAGGGCGCGGTTGGCGTCATCGTTTTCAAGGAACGGGATCAGCGATGCGGCAACGGAGACCAACTGCTTTGGCGATACGTCGATCAGGTTGACGTTTTCGCTTGGCGCCAATGTGTATTCGCCGTTCTGACGGGTCGACACAAGGTCGTTCACAAAGGTCATGTCTTCATTCAGGTTCGCGTTGGCCTGCGCCACAGTGTGACGCATTTCCTCGGTTGCAGACATGTAGTGGACTTCGTCGGTGACCTTGCCGTCTTTGACAACACGGTAAGGTGTTTCGATGAAGCCGTACTTGTTCACGCGGGCAAAGGTGGCCAGCGAGTTGATCAGGCCGATGTTCGGACCTTCCGGCGTTTCAATCGGGCACATCCGGCCGTAGTGGGTCGGGTGCACATCGCGCACCTCAAAGCCGGCACGTTCGCGGGTCAAGCCACCTGGCCCAAGCGCGGACAAGCGGCGCTTGTGCGTGACTTCGGACAGAGGGTTGGTTTGGTCCATAAACTGCGACAGCTGCGAGGAGCCGAAGAATTCGCGCACCGCAGCAGCTGCAGGCTTTGCGTTGATCAGGTCTTGCGGCATGACCGTGTCGATCTCGACACTAGACATACGCTCCTTGATCGCGCGTTCCATCCGCAGAAGGCCGACGCGATACTGGTTTTCCATCAATTCGCCCACGGAACGGACGCGACGGTTGCCGAGGTGGTCAATATCGTCGATGTCGCCCTTGCCGTCGCGCAACTCAACCAATGCCTTGATACAGGCAACGATGTCTTCGCGGCGCAGCGTGCGCATTGTGTCTTCTGCATCCAGATCCAGACGCATATTCATCTTCACGCGGCCGACCGCAGACAGGTCATAGCGCTCGCTATCGAAGAACAGGCTGTCAAACAGGTTGCTTGCGGCGTCCACGGTGGGCGGCTCGCCAGGGCGCATCACGCGGTAGATATCCATGAGCGCGGTTTCACGGCCCATGTTTTTGTCTGCCGCCATTGTGTTGCGCATGTAGGGGCCGACGTTGATGTTGTCGATGTCCAGCACAGGGATGGTGGTGACGCCGGCGTCCATCAGCTCCTTGAGGGAACCACCGATGACTTCGCCGTCCTTGTCCATCTCAAGCGTCAACTCATCACCGGCTTCGACGTAGATCGCGCCGGTTTCTTCGTTGATGATGTCGTTGGCAGCGAAACGACCGACGATCTGCTGGTATGGCAGAAGAAGCTCTTTGACTTCGCCTGCATCGATCAGGGCTTTGACAGCGCGTGGCGTGATCTTCTTGCCGGCTTCAGCAATCACTTCGCCTGTCTTCGCGTCCACCAGATCGAAGGCTGGGCGAGTGCCGCGCACACGCTCGGGGAAGAACTTGGTTTTCCAAGCCTTCGCCTTCTTGTCGTAGGTGTAATCAACGTGATCGTAATAGGCGTTCATGATCGATTCTTGATCAAGGCCCAGCGCATAGAGCAGCGTCGTTACCGGCAGTTTGCGGCGACGGTCAATGCGGCAGAACACCAGATCCTTGGCGTCGAACTCGAAATCCAGCCAAGAGCCACGGTAAGGAATGATGCGGCATGCGAACAGCAGCTTGCCCGAGCTGTGCGTCTTGCCCTTGTCGTGGTCGAAGAACACGCCGGGCGAGCGGTGCATCTGGGACACGATCACACGCTCGGTGCCGTTCACGACGAAGGTGCCGTTCGGCGTCATCAAGGGCATATCGCCCATGAATACGTCTTGTTCCTTGATATCCTTAACCGATTTCGCGCCTGTGTCCTCGTCCACATCAAACACGATCAGACGGAGCGTAACCTTCAGAGGGGCGGCATAGGTCATGTCGCGCTGCTGGCACTCTTCCACGTCGTATTTTGGCGCTTCGAGCTCGTACTTGACGTACTCCAGCACGGAGGTTTCGTTGAAGTCCTTAATCGGGAAAACCGACTGGAACACACCCTGAATGCCGTCGCCATCGGTGGGCGTTTCGGCATCGCCGGAGTTCAGG
>JABDQU010000226.1 GCA_013042105.1 Boseongicola sp. | reverse complement strand
CCTTTTGTCTTTGTTTGTTTTCTGGGAGCTGACGTCGATCACGTCCTATCTTTTGATCGGCTTTAGTCACACAAGTGCCGACAGCCGTCGTTCCGCGCTTCAGGCGTTGCTGGTAACCGGCGGTGGTGGTTTGGCCTTGCTTGCCGGCATCATCTTGATCGGCTTCGTTGCGGGCACTTACGAGTTGTCGGAAATCCGCGCGCAGGGCGATTTGATCCGCGAGCATGGGCTTTATTTGACGATCTTTGTTTTGTTCCTTTTGGGTGCGTTCACAAAGTCGGCGCAGATACCTTTTCATTTCTGGTTGCCGAACGCGATGGCCGCGCCGACGCCGGTGAGTGCGTATTTGCATTCGGCGACGATGGTGAAGGCGGGGATTTACTTGCTGGCGCGGATGCATCCGACGTTGGCGGAGACGGATGTCTGGCTTTGGACGCTGACGATTGCGGGCTCGGCGACGGCGGTTTTTGCAAGCTTTATGGCGGTGAAGCAGACCGATCTGAAACAGATACTCGCCTATACGACGCTGATGGCGCTGGGGACTTTGACGCTGTTTCTGGCGGCGGACACGGGATACGCGATTACGGCTGCGATGACTTTCCTGATCGTGCATTCGCTTTATAAAGCAGCCCTTTTCATGATTGCGGGTGCGGTGGATCACAGCACTGGCACGCGGGAAATCGATCAGTTGGGCGGTCTGGCACGGGCCATGCCGATCACCACGGCGGCGGCGGCACTGGCGGCCTTGTCGATGGCGGGCTTCCCGCCGTTTCTGGGGTTCATCGGCAAGGAACTGAAGTATTACGGTGCGCTTGCGGTGCAGTCTGAGCCATTTCTGGTGGCGGGCGCGGTGTTGTTGGCGAATGCCTTGATGTTGGTCGCGGCTGGTTTGGTTGCGTTCCGGCCGTTCTGGCGCGGCACGCATTCCACTCCGATGACGCCGCACGAAGCGCCTTGGCAGCTTTTGGCGGGGCCGGTGATCTTGGCTATTCTGGGCGCGTTGTTCGGGATCAATTCTGATCTGATCGCGACGCCTTTGATCATTCCGGGGGTCGCTGCGATTTCCAGCGGTGAGTTGGAACCGGCTGAGTTGAAGCTTTGGGCCGGGATCAATCTGCCGCTGATCTTGTCGGGGATCACCATTACGCTGGGTATCATTCTGTTGATGGTGCATCGCCGGATGCGCGCGTTGTTGCAGGCGATGGAGGCGCGTTTGCCGAGCTTTGATCGCGGCTGGGACAAGTTCCTTGACGGGATGAAGGCAAGTGCCGCCTGGCAGACGCGGATTTTGCAGTCGGGTGTGATGCGGTATTATCTTTACGTGATCTTCGCGACACTTTTGGTTGCTGTGGGAGGCACGCTGATCTGGACGGGCGCGTTTTCGGGTATTCCGGAGATCGAAGGCGTGCAGCTCAAGCACTGGGTTGTAATCATCGTGATCATCGCCGGCACGGCTTTGACGACGATCACCAACAGCCGGATCGCGGCAATCGCGGGGCTTGGCGCGGTTGGTATCGGCGTGGCTTTGATTTTCATCATCTACAGCGCGCCGGACGTGGCGATTACCCAGCTTTTGGTTGAGACGTTGATTGTGGTTCTGTTTGCTGTGGCGGCGCTTCGATTGCCGATGCTCAAGCCTGAGGACGGTTTTCCGAACCGAAAGATGGATGCGTTGTTTGCCACTGCCATCGGTGCGGTCGTTGCGGCGATCATGATCACGGTCACGACGGGGCCGATCAACCGACGTCTGACCGAGTATTTTGAGCAATCGAGCTGGATTGATGCCTATGGGCGCAACATCGTGAACGTCATTCTGGTGGATTTCCGCGCTCTGGATACCTTTGGCGAAATCGCGGTTGTCGCCGTGGCCGGTATCGCGGCCTGGGCGATCCTGAAGGGTCCGAAGGAGGATGCGAAATGAAGTCGATCATCCTGACGGCGGGCGCGCGATTGCTGGTGGCGCTTTTGCTGGTGTTCTCGATTTTCATGTTGCTGCGCGGGCATAATGTGCCGGGCGGTGGCTTTATCGGCGGTCTGATTGGCGCGGTAGGCTTTGTGGTCTATGCGATTGCCTGCGGCACGTCTGAAGCGCGCGAGGCGTTGCGCCTTCCGCCGGAAAAGATCGCCATGGCGGGTCTTGGGATTGCGCTGTTTTCGGGGTTCATGGCCTTTGTGATGGCGGATGATCCGTTCACCGGGCAGTGGTTGTTCATCGGAGCGACCGAGACGGACAAGGGGCTGCCGCTGTCATCGGTGCTGGTCTTCGATATCGGCGTTTATCTGGTCGTCATGGGTGCGATTCTGACGCTTGTGTTTGCGCTGGAAGAGGAGGTCTGAGATGGAAGCCCTTCTTTCGTTGTTGGTAGGTGCCTTGGTTGCGGCGGCTGTCTATTTGATGCTGTCGCGCGATTTGCTGCGCTTTTTGTTCGGTTTGATCCTGATTTCCAACGCGGCCAACCTGTCGATTTTCGTGAGTGGCCGATTGCTGACGGGGGCGCCGCCGCTGATTGAAGAGGGACAGGATTTCCCGGTCGGTGAGGTGGCGAATGCCTTGCCGCAGGCGTTGGTTTTGACGGCAATCGTGATCGGGTTCGGCTTGTTTGCCTTTGCGTTGGTTTTGACGTTGCGGGCGTATCGATCATTGGGGACGCTTGATACGGACGAGATGCGTGTCGCTGAACCGAGAGACCCGTCATGAGCTGGATTTTGTCCCTTCCTTTGCTGATCCCGTTTATTGCGGGGGTCGTGTCGTTTCTGTTGAAGGACGGACCGGGCGGACGTTGGGCGTCTGTTTTGGGTTCGGCGGCGATGCTGGTGGCAGCGGGTGTCTTGATGACCACTGTGCTGCGCGAAGGCGTGGTGGCAGGGCAAATGGGCGGTTGGCCAGCGCCGTTCGGGATCACGTTGGTAGCGGATTATCTGTCGGCGGTGATGGTGGTGATCACGGCGATCACGGCCTTGGCTGTTTCGATTTATGCGATGGCGGACGTTGAAGCGCGGATTGCGCGGCTTGGTTATCACGCGCTGTTTCAGATCCTGATCGCGGGTGTGGCCGGGGCGTTTCTGACGGGCGATTTGTTCAACCTTTATGTCTGGTTCGAGGTGATGCTGATCGCGTCCTTTGGACTGTTGGTCATGGGCGGGACGAAGGAGCAGATTGACGGGGGCGTAAAATATGTGGCGCTCAATCTGGTATCGACGATCCTGTTTTTGACCGGCATCGGATTGATGTACGGCATGACCGGCACGCTGAACATGGCGGATCTGGCTCTGATTGTGCCGACGCTGGAAAATCATGGGTTGGTCACGGTTGTGGCGATGATGTTCATGGTGGCGTTTGGCGTGAAAGCGGCGGTGTTCCCGTTGTTTTTCTGGCTGCCGGCGGCGTATCACACGCCTTCGTTTTCGACCTCGGCCGTTTTTGCGGGACTGTTGACGAAGGTTGGCGTTTACGCGTTGGTCCGCATGTTCACTTTGGTGTTCGTCGGCGACATCAGCTTTACGCATGAGATCTTGTTGTGGGTGGCATGTTTCACCATGGTGACGGGTGTTTTGGGCGCGGCGGCGCAGAACGATTTCCGCAAGATCCTGTCGTTCCATATCGTGAGCCAGATCGGCTACATGATCCTTGGTCTGGCGCTTATGACGCCTTTGGCGATCGTGGGCGCGGTGTTCTATCTGGTGCACCATATCATCGTGAAGGCGAACCTGTTCCTGGTCGCCGGTGTTGCGTCAAAGATCGCGGGATCGACCGAATTGAAGCGGATTGGCGGGCTTT
>JABDQU010000220.1 GCA_013042105.1 Boseongicola sp. | reverse complement strand
CGCGTCTACGGCGAAACCGTGCCCGGGCATCAGGCCGACAAGCGCATCACGGTTCTGCGCCAGCCTATCGGGGTTTGCGCCGCCATCACGCCGTGGAATTTTCCCAACGCGATGATCACGCGCAAGGTAGGGCCCGCTTTGGCGGCAGGCTGTGCGATCCTTGTGCGCCCGGCGACACTGACGCCCTTGTCGGCACTGGCCTTGGGCGTTCTTGCAGATCGTGCGGGCCTGCCGAAGGGGATTTTGTCAATCGTGCCATCGACGGATTCCTCAGGCATTGGCAAAGAGTTCTGCGAAAACCCGACGGTGGTGAAACTGTCGTTTACAGGCTCGACCGAAGTCGGACGTATTCTGCTGCGTCAGGCGGCGGATCAGGTGATGAAATGTTCTATGGAACTGGGCGGCAACGCACCGTTCATTGTCTTTGACGACGCGGATCTGGACGCGGCTGTGGAAGGCGCGATTGCGTGCAAGTTCCGCAACAACGGGCAGACGTGTGTCTGCGCAAACCGCATCTATGTGCAGGATGCAGTCTATGACGACTTCGCGGAACGGCTCTCCAAACGTCTTGCGCAAATGAAGGTCGGAGATGGGTTGGCCGGAGCAGATCTGGGCCCGCTTATTGAACCGGCCGCAGTCGACAAGGTTCTCGATCACATTGAAGACGCGACATCAAAAGGCGCGCAACTGATGAGTGGCGGCAAGCCCCACGATCTCGGCGGCATGTTCTTTGAGCCCACGATTGTCACGGGGGTCACCCAGGACATGAAGGTGGCGCAGGAAGAAACCTTCGGCCCGCTTGCCCCGCTATTTCGTTTCGAAACAGACGACGAGGCGATCGCCTATGCCAACGACACGATTTTCGGGCTGGCCTCGTATTTCTATTCCGGCGGTTTGAGCCGCGTTGCGAAAGTGTCTGAGGCGCTGGAATACGGCATTGTCGGGGTAAATACCGGGATCATCTCGACCGAGGTCGCGCCGTTTGGCGGTGTGAAGCAATCCGGTCTCGGACGCGAAGGCTCACGGCATGGAATTGAGGACTATCTTGAGATGAAATACGTCTGCGTGAGCGTCTGACATTCATTGAGCACCTTGCGGTGCATGCGATGTTTGTCGAGGACATCCGTCCTCGAATTTTGCCTCCGGCGGGGATTTTTTGGACCCAAAGATGACGCGACTGGCTTCTTTGGGTCTTGAAAATCCTGGGGGAGCGCGCCTCTGGCGTGCGGGGGCAAAGCCCCTTTTTGCAAAAGTTGTCATTTTTCACCAAGGATTGACCTTTGGCGCGCGTCATAACAGTCGTGATGCGTATGGAAACGTCGGACAATGCTTTGGCCCGAGCCGCCGCTGGCGGGGATCGTGATGCCTTTTCGAGTTTGATTGCGCGGCATTATGATCGTGTTTTCGGGCTTGCTTTCCGTTTGAGCGGGCGCCGGGAAGAGGCTGAGGATCTGTGCCAGGACGTCTTTGCCGCTCTGCCTGCAAAACTGCGGGCGTTTCGCGCTGATGCGCAGTTCTCGACCTGGATGTATCGTGTTGTGGTGAATGCCAGTCATGACCGGCGTCGTCGGGCGGTGGTTCATGCGCGGGCGGCGGTGTCTTGGGGTGAGGTTGAATTGGCACGTCGTGCTGAGGCCGAGGAGGCTGGCGCAGCCATTGACTGGTTGCAGCGGGCAATGTCGCAATTGCCGGACGACTTGCGGGAGACGATGGCTTTGGTTCTGGATGATGACATCACCCACAGTGCCGCGGGCGAGGTTTTGGGTGTGAGCGAGGGGACGATTTCCTGGCGTGTTTCGGAAGTGAAAAAACGGTTGCGCGCGATGAAGGAAGCAGAATCATGAGTGATGAGCTGGACGATCTGAAGGCGGCAATGACGGCCGCGACGCCTCGGCCGGATGCGGCGCGAAAGGCGGCAGATCTGCGCTTGGCGGAAGAAAATTTCGTGCGGTTCCAAGGATCGCCCGATCTGCGGCGTCCTATGTCTGAGCGCGGCCCAATGGCCCGCCTTGGACAAGGAGTGAAGGCAATGATGACTGTGATGACAACGCGGGCTGGATTGACGGCGACGACAGGATTGGTCGCTGTGGGTCTGGTGATGATCTTGCCGGTAGGGCGTGATTTGCTGTCGCCGCCGGTTGAGTTGGTCGAGCCGGGGACAGTTGTTGTGACGGTTGACGAGGATGGTCAGGTTCTGGAAGAGCGCACAATTGGTCCGGCGTTGGGCAATGAAAGCGTGTCGGATTTGGTTCGGGAGCGACCGCTTTCTGCGGAAGCGGAGGTTGCCGAGGCGCTTGATTTCGCACCGGACGTCAGCGTTGCACAGCAGCGCGCGGAAGGTCAGGCTTTGGGGAAGGTGGCGAGCGCGCCGCAGGCCGAGCGGCTGATCATTGCGGATGACATTGCGGTTGCGGCTGAAAGCGATACCGAGGTTTTTTCGAATGCTGCGCCGTCGTCGTTGAAGGTGACGGTTGAGGAGCCGGTTTCCACGTTTTCGATTGATGTGGATACGGCCTCATATGCGATTGTGCGGTCTTCGTTGACGCGGGGCATGTTGCCACCGGAGGAGGCCGTGCGCGTTGAGGAAATGGTAAACTATTTCCCTTACGCCTATCCACAATCGGATGGTCCGGACCCGTTCGAGCCGACGATTACCGTGATGTCCAGCCCTTGGAACGCTGGCACGAACTTGGTGCATATTGGTATTCAGGGGGATCTGCCTGCGATTGCGGATCGCCCGCCGCTGAACCTCGTGTTTTTGATCGATACGTCAGGATCGATGCAGGATGCGAACAAGCTGCCGTTGTTGAAGCAGTCGTTTCGCATGATGCTGGCCGAACTGCGCCCGGAAGACGAGGTTTCGATCGTG
>JABDQU010000217.1 GCA_013042105.1 Boseongicola sp. | reverse complement strand
ATGCGGCGGCTTTGGCTGCGGGAGCGCGGGAGGTGCGGAAGTAGTCCTGCGCGGCAGCAACGCCGCTGCCAAGCTTCACCGGGTAATCTAGGTCAGCCATGGCCATTTCAATCGTCGCAAGGCCGGAAAGCACCATAACATCCGTCAGGCTGCCGAGATGGCCGATGCGGAAGGCTTTGCCGTTCATTTCGCCAAGGCCGATGCCGAAGGAAACGCCGTATGCGTCGAAGGCGTGTTCGGTGAGCGCGTTGCTGTCGAAGCCTTCGGGCACATAGATCGCGCTGACGGTGTCTGAGTAGAGGTCAGGCGATTGGGCGACAAGTTTCAGGCCCCAAGCGTCAACCGCGCGGCGCACACCTTCGGCAAGGCGGAAGTGGCGGGTGTAGACGTTGTCGAGCCCTTCTTCGAACAGCATCTTGAGGCTTTCACGCATGCCGTAGATCAGTTGCAGCGGTGGCGTATAAGGGAAGCCGCCGGAAGCGTTGGCCGCCATCATGTCGCGGAAGTCGAAGAAGGTGCGCGGCAGTTTCGCGGTTTCCATGGCGGCCAGTGCTTTCGGGCTGACGCAGAGGATCGCCATGCCTGTGGCCAGCATGAAGCCCTTTTGCGAGCCGGAAACGGCGATGTCGACTTCCCACTTGTCCATCTGGAAATCCATCGAACCGAGTGAGCTGACACAGTCAACAAATAGGAGCGCGTGGTGATTGGCCGCGTTCATCGCGCCGCGAACGCCAGCAATGTCGGATTTCACGCCGGTCGCGGTTTCGTTGTGAGTGACGAGAACGGCTTTGATTTCGTTTTCTGTGTCGGCTTTCAGGGCTGTTTCGAACTGATCGACAGGTGCGCCACTGCCCCAAGGGCATTCGATGATCTGAACGTCAAGGCCGTGGCGCTGGCAAAGGTCAATCCAGCGGTGGCTGAACATGCCATAGCGCGCGACGAGAACTTTGTCGCCGGGGCTGAGCGTGTTTGTGACAGCCGCTTCCCAGCCGCCGGTGCCGCTGGACGGGAACGTGATGACTTTGCCGGTGGTGGTGGCGAAAACTTTTTTGGTGTCTTCAAGGACCGGAGCGAAGGTCTCGACAAAATCCGGAGCGCGGTGGTCGCGCGTCTGAACATGCATGGCCGACAACAAGCGATCAGGGATGTTTGTTGGGCCGGGGATAAAGACTGGGTTTTGATCTGACATCGTTCGATTCTCCGATTTGCTGGCATCAACATACCATCGGTGTGAATTAGTGCAATTTTCTTGAAACCTATTTCCGTTTTTAATAGAAATTACGTAACTTACTGTAATATCAGTGTTTTAATTTTTCATTTTTAGCCTATTTTTTATTATTGAAAATTATTTTCAGTTTAATCAAACTAGGGAAGAAACATCGACGCCAAGGATTCGGACCATGCAAAACGTAAAGCGCCAACGCGGTCGGCCAAAGTCGCAGTTCACTGAAAGCAGTGCCGGGACGTTGCAGTCTCTGGACCGGGCTTTGGGGGTTCTGAGTGCGATTGCGCGCGCGGATCGTATGACATTGACAGACTTGTCACTGGCGGTCGGTGTGCCGACGGCGACAACGCACAGGATTCTGACGACACTTCAGAAGCGCGGGTTTGTGACCTTTGATGAAGAGCGTCAGGATTGGCTGATTGGGATTGAAGCGTTTCGCACCGGCTCGGCGTTTTTGAAGCGGCGTGATCTGGCTGAGATCGGGCGGCCCGTGATGCAGTTGTTGATGGAGCAAACAGGCGAGACGGCGAACCTTGCGGTGCCGCAGGGGGCCGAGGTGGTGTTCATTGGTCAGATCGAGACGCATAATCCTATTCGTGCTTTTTTCCCGCCGAGCACGCGGACGGCGATGCATGCTTCGGGCACGGGCAAGGCGATTTTGGCGGAGTTGCCCGAAGATCAGGTGCGCCAGCTTTTGACGCGCGCGGGCCTGGAGCGGTTCACGGCGAACACGCACACAACGCCGGGGGGGTTGTTTGAGGATCTTGCGACGATCCGGGCGCGGGGCTGGTCGTTTGACAAGGAAGAGCGTCATGATGGCATGTCTTGTATCGGCAGTGCAATTTTTGACGAGTATGGCAAGCCTTGTGCCGGTGTATCGATATCGGGGCCGAGCATTCGGTTTGATCCGTCGCGAATTTCGGAGTTTGGGGCGGCGGTTGCGCATGCGGCGGCCGAGATCACCGAGCGCAGCGGTGGCGTAATGCCTGCGCGACAGGGGTGATTTGGCGGTTGCGGGACGCGCTGGGGTGACTAGGTTGGCCGGGTCAAACAAGAGGACCCTGCCCCATGGCCGAGATTTCCATCCGCGAAATTGAGCAAGTTTCGAAAGACGCCTTACTGAGGCATGGCGCGACCGAAAACGCCGCTTCGATTATGGCGGATGCGATTGCCTGGGCCGAGGCGCGCAGCAACCGGATTTGCGGGCTGTATTACCTAGAGAGTTATTGCCGTCAGCTTGAGACCGGGCGGATCAATCGCGGGGCTTCGCCTTCGGTTGAGGCTGTGCGAGCGTCTGTTTTGAAGGTTCACGCGGATGACGGGTTTGCGCAGGTCGCGTTTGATGCGGCGTTTGAGCAGGCGGTCGCGGTGGCGCGCGAGACGGGGATTGTGTCGGTCAATATCGGGCGGGCGCATACATGCACGGCTTTGGGGTGGTTCACTGAACGCGCGGCTTGTGCCGGGTTGATCGCGTTGGGTGTGACCAACGCCAGTCCGATTGTGGCCCCCTTCGGTGGGTCGAAACGGGTGATCGGGACGAACCCGATTGCCTTTGCCGTGCCGGATGGTGCGGGCGGCGTGGCGTTTGCGTTTGATCAGGCGACGACGGTGGTGACTTTGGGTGCTGTGAACATGGCGAAAGAAGCGGGTGAGCCGATCCCGGAGGGCTGGGCCGTGGATGCGGATGGGAACTCAACGACGGACCCGGAGGCCGCGCTTAAGGGGTCTTTGTTGTCAGCGGGAGGAGCCAAGGGCTGGGGTATTGGAGCGATGGTTGAAATATTGGCGGCGGGCTTGACTGGCGGGCGGTTGTCCAAGGACGTGAAGCCGTTGAAGGCCCCTGAGGGCGACCCGCATGATCTTGGACAGGTGTTTATTCTGATAGATCCGGGAACGTCGTCTGACTTTGTGGATCGATTGGAGGGGCTGATTGCAGGGGTCGAGGAAGATGGACGCGGACGGCTTCCGGGCCATGGGCGTGTGCCGATGCAATCAGTGCCTGTCCCGGACGCGCTTTGGGCGGCATGCAAGGGGTTGGCAGAGGGGTGATTTACCGCTGAGCAGAAGGCCAAGCGGAGCCTTTGAGGCCATAGGCAGTGCAAGGAACAGTCCGCACCTTCTGAGCGGCCCGATAGACCTTCAGGCAGAAGCGCGCGCGACAGGCTGACAGTGGCATTTCCGTTAAGAATGTGTTGATGCAACCAAGCCCGTCGGACATTTCGTGCGGAGGGCTGTGTTTTTTAACCATTGAAGGGGGACTACCAAAAATGAAATCTTTCAAACTCTTAGGGGCCGTGGCATTCGCATCGGCGCTCGCGTTCGGAGGCGCCGCAAGTGCTGCGACGATCTCTGGCGGGGCGGTGATTGCTGCTCCTGCCTCGATTGGTGAGGATAATCCCACCAATACCGGAATCGAAGCATTCAACGAAGGTGTTGGTGTTGTTCTGGGTGCGGACCTTGCGGTTGATGGCGGCGTCATCAGTGCCGGCACGCGCGTTGACAGCCATATGATCTTCTTGAATTCGGACGGCAGCACGCGGATCATCGATGAGACGAATTATACGTTCTCGCAGATGATCCTTGGCGTCATTTCTGATCAGGATGGAACAAACCTGTTCGCGTCTGACACGATTCTGAACGGTGGCATCGACTACACCGATACCTCTGGCTACGGCAATAACCGCGGCCTCGAGAACAATGACAGCAAAGACTACTACAAGGTCTCTGCAGATCTGTTTTCTATCTCGGTGGGCATGCAGGTTACCGAGCCAGGTGACTGGATGCGTGTTGTGACGGTTTCGCAAGTTCCGTTGCCAGCGGGTGCTTTGCTCTTGCCAGCAGGTCTTGTCCTGCTCGGTGGTCTGCGCCGCCGCAAGAAGGCAGCAAGCTGACACGACACGACGGTTTTTCTTTTGAATGACCGTGGATGATAAATTCTGCGCTGCGGCCCCGTTCACT
>JABDQU010000210.1 GCA_013042105.1 Boseongicola sp. | reverse complement strand
TAAAGACGCGCTGTAAGACGGCATGGTTTTGAGAATTTACGAGGGGCCCCGACGGGGCCCTTTTTCGTTTCCGGTCTAGCGCCAGCGAAGCTGGCTCGCATTCTCAGCGCCGCAGCGAAGGTCGGGTCTGAGGCCAAATTGACCGATGCTGCAGATCGACCAAAGGTCGGCTATCGCGAGTTTAGGCCGCTTGAGCTATGTTAAAAAAACCTAAGCAGCAGTGCATGAAGGAGCTAGACAATATGCCCGTTTTGGTCGTGACCGGCGCCAGCAAAGGAATTGGCGCCAAGATTTGCATTGAAGCCGCTAAGACTGGTTGGGCTTGCGCCGTGAATTACGCCACGGATGCAGAGGGCGCAGCGCGGGTAGTTTCGACCATCGAGGGCGCCGGGGGCAAAGCGATTGCCGTCAAGGCAGATGTTGCAAACGCTGAAGAGGTGGCGAAGATGTTCGCCGAAGTCGATGAGAACCTCGGGCCTGTGGCGGGTCTTGTGAACAATGCCGGGACCATGGGGAGCCAAGGCCGTGTTGAGGACCTCGACTTAGAACGCAGCCGCCGTCTGTTCGAAGTTAATTCGCTTGGCCCATTCATCTGCAGCAAAGAAGCATTGGCGCGAATGTCAAAGGCCCGTGGAGGAAGCGGTGGGGCAATCGTCAACATTTCGTCCTCGGCGGCTAAGCATGGAGGCAGCGGGTCTTATGTTGACTATGCGGCGTCTAAAGGAGCGGTGGATTCTTTCACCATAGGTCTCGTCCGTGAGCAAGCCGCAGAGGGCGTACGCGTCAACTGCATAAGGCCCGGCGCAATCCTGACCGAAATCACCCGCGCCTGGATGAAAAGTCACCCAGAATATCTAGATGGTGTCATGGCCAACACGCCGATGGGGCATCCCGGCGAAGAAGTAGATATCGCCAATGCGACGCTATTCCTTTTGTCTGACGCCGCGAAGTATATGACCGGAGCAATACTGGATATTTCTGGCGGGTGGGTAAGTCCCTAGTTCCTTTTCTCCCGAAAATGAAGCGGACATTGAAGCGAGCGCCACGAAGGGCGGCTAGGTCCGCAAACCTACCAGCGCAAACCCTTCACCGAAACCTGAGCCGCCCAATCTCCGCCACCACGTCCGTCCCCGTATCATCGCTATCCGCCGACACTGCGATGCCGACAAGGTTCTCCGGTTCGCTGCCAAAGGCCTCGCGATGATCCCGCGCCAGATCAACGTCTTCAATCGCCGCACCCGTCCCCGCGCCCCGGACAATGACGATGCGCCCCCGCTCATCCATGTAGGGGCTCTCCAGAATGACCCCCGGTGCGTGATCCCCGCCCCAGATGTACATCAAGACCCGCGCGTCCTCGTTTTCCAACAACGACATAACCCCCTTGCCGCGCGCCGCTTCCGCCGCTTCCCGCGGCAGAAACACGAAGTAGAGCGACAGATTCCGGTCATCTCCGCCCTTCACCGTCAAATCCGTTGGCGGCACCGAGCGCTCGACTGACCAGTACCAGCTTGCCTCGCGACTGTCCCAAAGCGCCTCGGGCAGGGCGGTCCACATCAGTGAGACCGTATCATCCGACCGAACGCTCATTGTCTCGCCGTTCAGCCCGAAGTCGTTGCTGGAAAACATCGAAAACCGCTGTTCCTTCCAGCCGGGGCCGAACATCACTTGCTGACTGAAAGCAGCGCTTGGGACAAGCAGCAGAGCCAAGGCGGCGGTGAGTGATCTGATCATGGTTTGTCTCCCTGACGCAAAGATAGCACCACGTTTGCAGATGTCCGCACAAGGCTGTTCAAGAAGTTGTCAAAATGGTCCTCATCCAAAGCGCCGACGTTCACCCTAGCCGAGAGGTCTTAACAAGAAACAACCGTCATGTACGCACCGGTTAACGGCCTCAAAACCCTGCGAACGGGCGCACCGACGTAATACCGACGTGATACCGACGTCATACCGACGTTGCCGATCTGGCCGAAAGCCCCTTAAAAACAGGCCCATTAACCATTTTCATCACGACCGGCCCTCACCGGTGTGTTGCACACCGTTCGCTCATTTGTCCGTGGTCCCTGACGTCGCGTTTTGTTAGGCTCAACGCTGAAAACCACACGCCAATCGGAGCCTTCATGTCCTTCACTCTCGCCACCTGGAACATCAACTCCGTGCGTCTGCGCGAACCCATTGTTTGCAAGCTGTTACAAGAAGAATCGCCCGATGTTCTCTGCCTTCAGGAGTGCAAATCCCCCGTCGAAAAGATCCCGCTCGAGGCCTTTCACGCGCTCGGTTACACTCACATGGTTGCCCGTGGCCAAAAGGGATACAACGGCGTGGCGATCCTGTCGAAACTGCCTCTGCAAGACGCCGGAGGCGAGGATTACGCCTCTCTCGGTCACGCCCGCCACGTCGCGGCAAAACTTGATAACGGCCTGAAAATACACAACTTTTACGTCCCCGCTGGTGGCGATAAACCGGATCGTGCGATCAATGAAAAGTTCGGTCAGAAACTCGACTACCTCACCGAAATGCGCGACGCCTTCCATGCCGAAGCCCCGAAGAAATCCATTCTCGTCGGCGATTTGAACATCGCCCCACGCGAAGATGACGTCTGGGACCACAAGAAACTTCTGAAGGTCGTCAGCCACACCCCGGTTGAGGTTGAGCATCTCGCCGAAACCCAGGACTCCGGCAACTGGGTTGACATCACTCGTCAGGACATCCCCGACGGCCCACTCTACAGCTGGTGGTCCTATCGCTCTCCCGGCTGGGACGAAGCCGACAAAGGTCGCCGCCTAGACCACATCTGGGCCACCTCCGACATCTCGAACGCAGGCCACAGCAGCCGCGTGTTGCGCGCCGCCCGCGGCTGGGAAAAACCCAGCGACCACGCCCCGGTTTTTGCCACATTCGATTTGTAGTAGTCTGTTCTTAAACGAAAAGGGACGACACATGGGCGAACTCACAAGACGCGCCGTTCTGCTGGCCGGTGGTGGTATCATCGGCGGTATTGCAGGCGCGCGGTTCTCTTCCAAAAACCCATCCATCGCGGGCACCATCCCTTTGCAGCCCAGCGGCGGTGAAGGGACCCTGAACGACGCCAGCTTGCTCAACGAAACCAGTATTTTCCGGCACACTATCGCCACCGAAAACCCGACCGAAGTCCTGGCCGACAAAATTCGCGCCGAGATCACGGACGCTCGCGAGAACGGCCGCCCCTTCAATGTCGGCGCCGCCCGCCATTCAATGGGGGGGCACGCGATTCCGGCGAACGGTCATGCCATGACGTTCGACAACAGCTTCACT
>JABDQU010000215.1 GCA_013042105.1 Boseongicola sp. | reverse complement strand
TCGCACCGGTTGAGCCCGTCGCCAACGGCGACCGCCCCGTGTCCGTCACACCGGCCATCAACAGACCCAACTCGCGCTCGTCCGTCTGCCCGGCGATCCGCTCGCCCATGATCTGACCGTCAAACATAACGATAATCCGATCCGCCAGCGACATGATCTCGTCAAGCTCCACCGAGACCAGCAAAATCGCCTTCCCGCGATCGCGCAAAGCCACCAGCTGCTGGTGAATAAACTCAATCGCCCCGATATCCACACCCCGCGTCGGCTGCCCGACAAGCAACAACTCCGGGTTCCGCTCAATTTCACGCGCCAGCACGATCTTTTGCTGATTGCCGCCCGAGAAATTCTTCGCCGTCAAATGCGGATTGGGCGGACGCACATCAAAACGCTCCATCTTGTCCGCCGTGTCCTGCCGGATCGCCCGATTGTCCATCAACCACCGGTTTTTCTGGTATTCGGCATCGTTGTGATAGCCAAACGCGATGTTTTCCCAAGCTTGAAAATCAAGGATCAACCCCTCGCGATGGCGATCCTCCGGCACATGCGCAATGCCCTTGGCCCGCCGCGACTGAGCATCAGATTTGCGCCCCGTCAGATCAATCGGCTCGCCGTTGATCATCACGCTGCCCTTGGCTTTTCGATACCCGCCCAGAACCTCCAACAGCTCGGACTGACCATTCCCGGCGACACCTGCAATCCCGACAATCTCACCGCCATGAACGTCCAGAGACACGCCCTTCAAACGCTCAACACCGTGATCGTCCTTTACGCGCAAGTCCTTGACCTCAAGCACCTTCGCGTAAGGCGTCGCAGGCTCTTTATCCACGCGCAACAAGACCTTACGCCCAACCATCAACTCGGCCAGATGCTCGGGCGAAGTCTCTTTCGTCTTCACCGTCGCCGTCATTTCACCGCGCCGCATCACGCTCACCGTATCGGTCACATCCATGATCTCACGCAGCTTGTGCGTGATCAGAATGATCGTCTTTCCTTCATCCTTCAGACCCTTCAGGATCCGGAACAAGTGGTCTGCCTCCGACGGCGTCAAAACCCCCGTCGGCTCGTCCAAAATCAAAATCTCAGCCTTGCGATAGAGCGCCTTCAGGATCTCGACACGCTGCTGCATGCCCACGCCGATATCCTCAATCTTCTTATCGGGATCAACGTTCAGCTCATACTCATCCGCCAGTTCTGTCAAAAGCTTGCGCGCCTTCGACAAAGACGGCATTAAACGCCCGCCTTCTTCCGCGCCAAGAACCACGTTCTCAAGCACGGTGAAATTCTCAACCAACTTGAAATGCTGGAACACCATCCCGATGCCGGCCGCAATCGCCGCCTGACTGTCAGGGATCGTCGTCTCTTTTCCGTTGATAAAAATCTGACCCGAGTCGGCTTTGTAAAATCCGTAAAGGATCGACATCAAAGTGGATTTGCCCGCGCCGTTCTCGCCAATAATCCCGTGAATTGTGCCGGGCATAACGCGGATGGAAATGTCTTTGTTGGCCTGAACAGGCCCAAAAGCTTTTGAAATGCCTTTGAGTTCAATCGCCGGTGCGTCGCTCACGCCGCTATCCCCCTCGGTTATTTTTGGGGGTGCGCCGCCTCGGCGCCGCACCCCTTATCTTGCTAAGACGTCTGTCTTAGAATTCGAGAGCCGGGCAGCTGTCGTCCGACATATAGTCGTGAACCATCATCTCACCCGAAACGATCTTGTCCGCAGCAGCATAGACCTGGCTCAGCATGTCATAGGACACGATGCTCTCGTTGTTCTCATCCAGAGCAACGCCAACGCCATAGTTCGCAAGACCCATGACATTGAAGCCGGTCTCAAGGTCCGTGCCCTGTGACATCGCCTCATAAACGGCCACGTCCACGCGCTTCAGCATCGACGTCAGAACCGACCCGGGGTGCAGATAGTTCTGGTTGCTGTCCACGCCGATCGAGAAGATGCCTTCGTCCGCAGCCGCCTGAAGAACACCAACGCCGGTACCACCAGCGGCGGCATAAACGATGTCAGCGCCCTGGCTGATCTGCGCCTTTGTCAGCTCGCCACCCTTAACCGGGTCATTCCACGCCGCAGGCGTCGTGCCTGTCATGTTGGCAATCACGGTCGCATCTGGGTTCGCAGCAACAACACCCTGGGCATAACCACAAGCAAACTTGCGGATCAGCGGAATGTCCATGCCGCCGATAAAGCCAACAGTGCCGGACTCGGTCTTCAGACCAGCCATCATGCCGACGAGGAAAGACCCTTCGTGCTCGTTAAAGACAACCGAACGCACGTTTGGCTGATCCACAACCATGTCGATGATTGCAAACTTCGTGTCCGGGTAATCAGGCGCAACTTCGTCCAGAACCGAGCCGAAGGCAAAACCGGTCATCACAACAGGGTTCGCACCAGCCTCAGCAAAGCGGCGCAGCGCCTGCTCGCGCTGAGCTTCCGATGTCAGTTCGATCTCGCGGAACGTGCCGCCAGTTTCTTCAGCCCAACGCTGCGCGCCGTTAAAGGCCGCTTCGTTGAAGGATTTGTCGAACTTGCCGCCAAGATCGAAAATCAAAGCAGGCTCGGCGGCCGCAGTCCCGGCCGACAGGGCCAGCACGGCGCTTGCGCCAAGAAGTTTCTGCATGAGGGTCATATGGTTTCTCCCAGGTTACTCATTTTTAGGAACGCCAAAATCGGGCAATCACCCGCGCTGCGTCCGAATTCGTCTGATCATTGTCAGATCATTTGCGATTAAGGCCGCAGACACCGGATAGGGTCAATAGGAGTCTTGGGGAATCTTATACCTTGCAGGCCCTAAAATGACGCAAAGTCATGCAGGTATGAGCGTTTTGCTCATCACAATTGCATCAATCGCATCGCCCGCCGTCCCGCGATAGTAGCCCTTGCGCACCCCGTCCTCGCGAAACCCCGCCTGTGCATAAAGCGCGCGGGCCGCCTCGTTGGTCGCGGCCACCTCCAAAAAGAGCCGCACCGCGCCAAACGCACGCGCCAAACGCTCAAACTCCTGCAAACACCGCCGCGCCTGTCCCTGCCGCTGCGCCTTTGGCGCCACGGCCAAAGTCAAAAGCTCGCCCTCATCCAAAGTGACCCGCCCCAGCGCAAAGCCATCCTGCGATGTCGCCAAAATCGCGCCCGGATACTCAAGAAACCCCTGTATCGTCTCAGCAGACCACGCGGGCGGCACAACCATCGCGCGGCCATGGATCGCAGCAAGCTCCTCCGCCGTCATGGCAAAATAACAGGTGGAGGATCCGACGCCGGCGCGGCATCTGCCGCACGCACATAAAGCGGGGCAGGGGGCGCAACGTCTGCCCCGGATGCCAGAACTGCCTCAGCGATGAAAATCGTCCGGTTCATGGACCTGACCGAAGAATTCTGCCGCCCGTCCACCGTCAGCCGGTGCTTCATGAAATCACTCGCAGGCCCGATCGCCACCGCCCGCGCTTCGTCATCGCTCAACTCATCGGTTTTCGGATCAATCTGCCTCGGCGCCGCCAATGCGCCTTCCGGCCCCATCAGTTGCACATAAACACTGTCGCGCGGCCCCTTCAGGCACACCAGCGCCACCTCATGCGCCTGAGGCAACTTGAAATACCCAAGTGCGCGCACATCAAACAGGTTCACCCCTATCGCCGGTATCCCAAGCGACATCGCCAACCCTCGCGCCGCCGAAACCGCAATCCGAATACCGGTGAAATTTCCCGGCCCTACGCCAACCGCCAAAGCATCAAGCTCACCCCAGCCCAGTTTCGCCTCGCTCAACACCTCATCAAGCAATGGAAACAACCGCTCTGCCTGGCCGCGCGCCATCTCCTCTTTGCGCCACACCCAATGGTGCTCGGACACAAAAAGACTGGCCGCACAATGCGGCCCAGACGTATCAAACGCCAATATTCTTGGACGTGCCGTCATATTCTTTCTGGAGAAAACATCCCGGGGGAATTGGGGCAGCGCCCCCGCGTCTCCAAAAGATCAAGCTGCAACCGGGCGCACCTCAACCACTTCCGGAATGTAATGGCGCAGCAGGTTCTCAATCCCCATCTTCAGGGTCAGCGTGGAGGAAGGACAGCCCGCGCATGCCCCCTGCATGTGCAGATAAACGACACCCCGCTCAAACCCGTGAAAGGTGATGTCGCCCCCGTCCTGGGCCACCGCGGGCCGCACACGGCTGTCGAGCAGTTCCTTGATCTGGCCCACGATCTCGCCATCCTCGCCCT
>JABDQU010000200.1 GCA_013042105.1 Boseongicola sp. | reverse complement strand
AACGCCCGCACAAGGCGGGCGCTAAGTTATTGAGGCAGGTTTCATACAGGCAAGAAACCTATCGAGCAGTAAGTCCTTTATACGCAACGATTTGCCGGTGGCCAAGCTAAAAGTTTGTAAAGGTTTTCCACGACGCTTACTGTCCAAAAGTAAGGGTCAAAGGGCATAAGAAGGATTGTTGCTAAAATGGGTATGAACTATTTCGCGCTTGCTGGCATCGCAGCATTGGTTTTCGCAGGCGCTGCGAAAGCCGAACCACAACATGCCATAGCTATGTATGGAGACCCTGCCCTTCCACCTGATTTTGTGTCTCAGCCCCATGTGAACCCCGATGCGCCCAAAGGTGGCGCCATCGTCCAAGGCGAGGTAGGCGGCTTTGATTCGCTCAATCCTCACATTCGCAAAGGCCGCACGCCATGGCAGCTGCGCTTTTTGGCGTATGAGAGCCTTATGGGTCGCAGTTACGCCGAACCCTTCACGCTCTACGGACTTCTCGCCGAATCGATTGAGACAGCCGAGGACCGCTCATGGGTTGAATTCACCCTGAACCCGGCTGCACAGTTTTCAGATGGAACACCTGTGACCGTCGAAGACGTTCTGTGGTCGTTCGAAACTCTCGGAACCATCGGCCACCCGCGCTATGCCAGCACCTGGGCAAAAGTTGAAAGCTCAGAAGCTGTCGGCGACAGAACCGTCCGCTTCACCTTCAACACGCGCGACGATGAATTGCCACTTATCATGGGCCTGCGTCCGATTTTGAAAAAAGCACAATGGGAAGGTAAGGACTTCGCCGAGAGCGGGTTAGAAGACATTCTAATTTCAAGCGCACCTTACGTTATCACCGACTTCGAGCCGGGCCGCTTTGTCTTGCTCGAGCGTAATCCCGACTACTGGGGCGCTGACCTGCCGTTTCGGCGCGGCACAAACAACCTTGACCAAATCCGTATGGAGTTCTTCGCCGACGGCACCGCGATGTTCGAGGCCTTCAAAGGCGGCATCCTGAACACAATGCGCGAAACCAACGTCCAAAAATGGGACACGCAATACGACTTCCCAGCTGTGCAGTCCGGCGACGTCGTGAAATCCATCATCCCGCATCAGCGGCCCACCGGCATCAAAGGTCTCGCCTTCAACACGCGCCGGCCTGAGTTTGAAGACTGGCGCGTGCGCGAAGCTCTCATCACGGCTTTCAATTTCGAGTTCATCAACACCACAATCAACGGTGAAGCCCAACCCCGCATAACATCGCCTTTTGGAAACTCGGTCTTTGCCATGGAACCCGGCGAGGCCACAGGCAAGGTGCGCGCGCTACTCGACGCGCATGCTGACGCTCTCTATCCGGGGGCAATCGACGGCTACACACTGCCCATTGGCGACGGTACAGAACGTAACCGCGCGAATATCCGAAAAGCTCTCTCCATCATGGAAGAGGCAGGTTGGACCCTTCAGGATGGAACACTGAGAAACGCCAACGGAGAGGCGTTTACGTTCGATATCCTTCTGCGTTCAGGAGCGTCTGAGACACAGCAAATCGTTGACCTCTATGTGTCATCATTGAACCGGATTGGTATCAATCCAACCGTCACAACGATTGACAGCGCTGAATATACCGAGCGCACAAATGCGTTCGACTTTGACATGACTTGGTATCAGCGCGGCGTGCCCTCATTGTCCCCGGGCAACGAGCAGACCCTGTATTGGGGTAGCGAAGCGGCCGACGTCGAAGGCAGTCGCAACTGGGCGGGCATCAAAAACGCAGCGGTTGATGGTATCATCGAAGCAATGCTGGTTTCAGAAACCACCGAGGACTACCGTTCGGCCGTGAAAGCACTGGACCGCGTGTTAATCTCGGGGCGTTATGTGGTGCCGGTCTGGCATCAGCCCATCGCGCGGCTTGCCCATGCGAAAGAGCTTCGTTATCCGTCGGTCCTGCCGATGTATGGTGACTGGATCGGTTTCCAGCCGGATGTCTGGTGGTATGAGGAATGAGGACGATATGAAAAAGCTTGTTTTGATGACTGCGGTCCTTCTGGGCCTAAGTGCTTGCAATACAATTGAAGGACTTGGACAGGACGTGTCGGCAGGAGCACGCGCGGTCGACCGCGCTATCTGATGCAAAAAACAGCGGATGCCGAGCCTAGGCACTGGCATTTCGCTTATTTGCACAAGTTGCTGTCACGTTTGTCACAAAACCTTCACTTGCCCGTCGTGCTCTGACTTGTAAACCGCTGTTGAACGAGATCGGGGGTCGGCAAATGAAACGTATTGCGCTGAATGGATTGGGACGTATCGGCAAACTTGCTTTGCGAGACCTCTGCGAAAATGGCTCAGGAGGTGAAATTGTCCTGCTGAACGATCTGGCTGGTGACGCAGAACAACATGCCCTGCTTTTGGAATTCGATACGGTGCATGGGCGCTGGGATGCCGATATTTCTGCCGATGCAGAGTCCCTGACGATCAACGGACGCAATATCCGCCTGACATCCGAAAGGGCGCTCCAAGACTTGCCCCTGAAAGGGATGGGGATCGACGTCGTCATCGATTGCACCGGAGTATTCAAGACCGAAGCGGCACTTGCGCCGTATTATGCTGCTGGTGTCGAAAAGGTCATCGTTTCGGCACCGGTCAAAGACACAAACGCGCTGAACCTCGTCTACGGTGTAAACGAAGACCTCTATGATCCCGACAATCATAACCTCGTAACAGCTGCATCTTGCACCACAAACTGCCTCGCCCCTGTGGTCAAGGTGATCCACGAAGAGCTAGGCATCCGGCACGGCTCTATCACGACGATCCACGATGTAACCAACACGCAGACAATCGTAGATAAGCCCCACAAAGATCCACGCCGCGCGCGATCTGCGCTGAATTCGCTCATCCCGACATCCACCGGTTCTGCTACAGCGATCACGTTGATCTATCCCGAGTTGAAAGGTCGCCTGAACGGCCTCGCCGTGCGCGTCCCACTTCTGAATGCCTCTCTCACCGATTGCGTCTTCGAGGTTGAACGCGAAACCTCCGCCGAAGAGGTCAACGCTTTCTTCAAAAAGTGGGCCGATGGTCCGCTGAACGGCATACTCGGATACGAGGAACGCCCCTTGGTCTCTGCCGATTACGTCAACGATCCGAGGTCAAGCATCATCGACGCCCAATCCACGATGGTCATCAACGGCACGCAAGTGAAGATCTACGCCTGGTATGACAACGAATGGGGCTATGCCTGCCGCCTTGCTGATATTGTCCGCATGATTACGGAGCACATGTGAGCCACATTCCGGACAACGGTCTGAAAGCCTACATCGCCGTCACGGGCGCTTATTGGGCGTTCATGTTAACCGATGGTGCTTTGCGAATGCTGGTGCTTCTACACTTCCATACGCTTGGGTTTTCACCCGTCCAACTGGCCTATCTTTTCATCATTTATGAAGTGATGGGCATGGTGACGAACCTTTCCGCCGGCTGGCTGGCGGCGCGGTTTGGCTTGAAGTCCACTCTATATGCGGGTCTGGGCCTCCAGATCATCGCGCTCCTCGCCCTGACGCAGCTTTCCCCAAGCTGGAGCGTGACTGCATCAGTCGTCTTCGTGATGGCGGTTCAAGGCCTGTCCGGGGTAGCTAAAGACCTCTCCAAAATGTCTTCCAAGAGCGCCGTCAAGCTGCTTGCACCCGATGAAGACGGAGCCTTGTTTCGTTGGGTCGCGATCCTCACCGGCTCAAAAAACGCTGTTAAGGGGCTTGGATTTCTACTTGGCGCAACACTTTTGGCGGTCTTAGGCTTTCAGACCTCCCTTTGGACAATGGCCCTCGTCCTGAGCGCCACCCTGCTCGCGACATTCCTCTTCATGCCACCCGGACTTCCTGGCGGTATCAAAGGCGTCAAATTCAGCGCGGTTTTCTCAAAGAACCGACAAATCAATCGCCTGTCGTTCGCGCGGATGTTTCTGTTTGGCACACGCGATACTTGGTTCGTGGTCGGCATTCCGATCTTTTTCTACTCCGTCTTGTCTGATGGGAGCGAAGCCGGTAATCGACAAGCGTTCTTCATGATCGGAAGCTTTATGGCGCTCTGGATCATCGCCTATGGGGCCATTCAAGCATCGGCCCCGAAGCTCTTGAAAAACAGCACACGGACCGTCGAAGCCACAACCCGAGCAGCCTCGCTTTGGATCGGGCTTTTATCCTTGATACCTGCCTCGCTGGCATTGGCTGCATGGCTTGGGCTACCAGGACTTGTCCCGATTGTGGTCGCCGGATTGCTTGCCTTTGGCATCGTGTTCGCGCTTAACTCAGCGCTTCATTCCTATCTGATCCTTGCGTTCACAAATGTCGAACGCGTGACGATGGATATCGGGTTCTACTACATGGCAAACGCCGCCGGACGCCTGATCGGCACACTCTTGTCAGGCCTCAGTTATCAAATCGGAGGGCTTGCAGCTTGCCTCGGCACCGCCGCTGCTCTTGCGGTCATAGGATGGTTTGTGACGCGTGGTCTGACACAGCCGCAAAATCCCTAAAATGCTCAGCTTAGCATTTCATTAGGATTTAACGCCCTAATCTCCCTAGCAGCTACAAAGGAAGGTACCCGATGATCGGCTCAATCGCTTCAATCGCCCCACACCCAAACACAAGTTATTTAGCCATGGTATTCCCGAACGCAGACCCACAAGTCGTTTCTGCTTTGTCGAACCACGCCAAGGCACTCACGCGGTATCTTGCCCAAATTCATGAGCTGACAATCACGGAAACTGTCGAGACTGTCGAAGCCTTCTTCGGCTTTGAAACTGCGGAACCACTGCAATCTGATGTAGCTTAGGGAGAATTGCTCAAGGCCGTTACCCACAAAATAGTCGCATCTTCTTGACTGGTAGAAATTACGTTATGTCCCATGGCAGCGTCATAATAAGCGCTATCGCCGCGCCGCATCTCGATTGGCTCGTAGAACTCGGTGTAAAGCAGGATCATCCCGGTTAGCACCAGCAAAAACTCTTCCCCGTCGTGCCGTACCCAACCGTCAAATTCGTCCATTGAACGCGCCCGAATACGCGCGCGATATGGAAGCATCGCTTTCTTCGTCAATGCACCGGCGAGCATCTCATGCTCATAGGTGACCGTAGGATGCGCCTGGCCTTCGCCAGCCTTTGTGACGGCCATGCGTCCCATGACCTGACTGGCTTCTGGTGGCGTAAAAAGCTGCGGTACAGAAATCTCAAGTCCGACAGCCAGCTTCTTCAACGCGGCGTAGGTTGGCGACATCTGCCCGTTTTCAATCTTCGAAAGCGTAGAACGCGCAAGCCCAGCCTGCGAAGCTGCCTGCTCTAGCGTCCACCCGCGCGATGTGCGCAGATCACGAACGCGCTGACCCAAATCCAAGGGGCTTGCGTCTGAAGAAAGCCCATTATCCGCCGCGCGGGCCAACTTCAGAACGCTTGGAGTTGTCTCATTTACCATGCTCGCGATATAGCTTCCAAGCATTGTTCTTGCAATCTGGCTCCACGCTCAAAAGACCTTGCGCGCCGACGCCCGGACTGCGACAGACAGACATTATGATCAAACTCGATATCCTGTCCGACCCCATCTGCCCGTGGTGCTACATTGGCAAGGCCCATCTCGATCGCGCCCTTGAGGCCCGTCCAGACCATCGTTTTGAAATCGAGTGGCATCCGTTTCAGCTCAACCCTGAAATGCCCAAAACGGGTATGGACCGCCGGGACTACCTCGAAACCAAATTCGGCGGACGCGAGCAGGCTGTTCACGTCTATGCACAGATAGAACAGGCCGCGATTGCCGCCGGGCTAAAGATTGATTTTGCGGCCATCAAACGCACGCCGAACACCATCGACGCACACCGTCTCATTCACTGGGCGGGGCTTGAAGGACGTCAAACCGCAGCCGTCACGCGGCTTTTCAAAGCGTACTTCGAAGAAGGTCAGGATATCGGCGAGCACGACGTTCTTCTGCAGATTGCAGAAAGTATTGAAATGGACAGAGCCGTGACCGAGCGATTGTTCAATTCCGACGCAGATCTTGACGATATACGTGCGCGCGACGCGCATGCACGCGAGCGCGGCGTGACCGGAGTGCCGACCTTTGTGATTGCAAACCAGCATGTTGTTCCCGGTGCGCAACAACCCGAACTTTGGTTGCAGGTGATCGACGAACTGTCAGAGCAATTGAACGCGACCGAATAAGCAATGGTCGCACGCCCCACCACGCCAATCTCCCGCGCCGAGTTGGTGGCGCTCTTGGCGATGCTGACTGCGACAGTGGCATTTTCCATTGATGCCATGCTGCCGGTTTTACCGGATATCGCACAGTCTCTTGCCCCAGACGCGCCCAATCAGGTGCAACTGGTCATTGCGACCTTTGTCGTCGGTATGGGCTTTGGAACGCTGCTCGCGGGTCCGCTCAGTGATACCTACGGGCGCCACAAAATCGCGATCTGGGGCGCAGTCTTGTATATCATTGGCGCGCTTTTGGGCGCGCTTGCCCCCAACCTTGAGACGATGCTCATCGCGCGCCTGTTGCAAGGAGTCGGAGCAGCAGGCCCCCGCGTCGTTGCCGTGGCGATTACCCGTGATCTTTTCTCGGGCAGGCAAATGGCGCGAATTGTCAGCTTTGTGATGATCGTTTTCACACTTGTCCCGGTCATCGCCCCAACAATGGGCGCGGTCATCGCCTGGGCCTTTGGATGGCGCACGATCTACTACAGCTTCGCTGTTTTCTCGCTCGTTTCTGTGACATGGCTCGTTCTGCGACAACCCGAGACCCTTCTCCCAGAGGCGCGCCGCCCGTTTCGTGCCATAGCTATCTGGCAAGGCATCAAAGAAGTCTTCGCAAACCGACAAGTTTTCCTGGCGATCTGCGCACAAACCCTAATCTACGCGATGCTCTTCACGGCCCTCATGTCGTCACAGCAGATCTTCGATCAATCGTTTGACCTCGGCGCAAGCTATCCACTTTGGTTTGGTCTTTGTGCCGCAATCTCTGCCTCTGCCAGCCTGTTAAACGCAAGCATCGTCCTGCGGATTGGTATGCAAAGGGTGGTGGCGTGGTCTCTCGCTATTCAGATCCTGATATCTATTGGGTTTGTTGCGTCTCTGTCGCTTCTCGACCTCCCAAGGGATGCTGCTTTCGCATGTTTCTTCATTTGGCTGGTGTCCGTTTTTTACATGGCTGGGCTTGGCATCGGAAACCTGAACGCCGTCGCGATGGAGCCGATGGGGCACATGGCGGGTCTCGCAGCCTCGATCATTTCGGCAACGGCAACAATCGCATCAGTTGTCATTGCCGCACCGATCAGCCTTTCTTTTGACGGGACCCCGCTGCCAATCGCCATAGGCGTGCTGGGCGCCGCCATAGTATCCTGGATGATTGTGATCCGGATCAAAAACACTGAATTAGCGGACCAAAACGTCGGCTGAACCTAGCCTGACTTTGGTTTCGAGGCGCGCACCTTGGACGCGAGATCGCGCGCGATTGCAAAGGCTCCCTTGATCTTATCGCTAGATTTAGCCCAATCCCGCCTTACGACGATCTTGTTATCCTTGACCTTTGCCAGCCCCCGCTGATCCTTAATGAAATCAACCAGTCCAGCCGGATCCGCAAACTTGTCGCGGTGAAACTGGATCGTGGCCCCCTTAGGTCCGGTGTCCAGTCGCGCAATGCCAGCCTTCTTGCATTCGGCCTTAATACGAACAACCAAAAGCAGCGTATTCACCTCTTTGGGCAGCTTGCCAAACCGGTCGATCAACTCGGCCGCAAAACCTTCCAACTCAACCTTCGACTGTAGTCCTGAAAGTCGGCGATAAAGCCCAAGCCGCACGTCCAGATCCGGCACATAAGCTTCGGGGATCAAGACCGGCACACCCAGGTTGATCTGTGGTGCCCATTGATCGTCCGCCTCGCTCAGCCCTTCCAACTCGCCCGCTTTGATCTTGGCAATCGCTTCCTCAAGCATCGACTGATAAAGTTCGTAGCCGACCTCGCGCACGTGCCCCGATTGCTCTTCCCCCAGAAGATTGCCAGCCCCTCGGATATCCAGATCCTGACTGGCCAATGTGAAACCCGCGCCAAGACTGTCGAGCGACCCCAGAACCCGAAGTCTTTTCTCAGCCTGCGGCGTCAACCGCTGGCGCGGTTTGGTCGTCAGATAGGCATAAGCGCGCGTTTTTGAACGCCCCACACGGCCACGAATTTGGTAAAGCTGTGCAAGACCGAACATGTCCGCACGGTGCACGACCATCGTGTTCGCGGTTGGAATATCAAGCCCGGACTCCACAATCGTCGTGGCCAGCAAAACGTCATACTTGCCATCGTAAAAAGCGTTCATCCGATCATCAAGCTCACCGGCCGCCATCTGCCCATGCGCTATGACGTAAGACACTTCAGGCACCTGCGTTTTCAGCCAGTCCTCCATCTCGGGCAGGTCCGAAATCCGCGGAACGACAAAAAAGGACTGCCCGCCACGATAATGCTCACGTAACAGCGCTTCGCGAATTGTGATCGTGTCGAATTCACTCACATAGGTGCGGATCGCAAGCCGGTCGACCGGAGGTGTGCCGATGATCGACAGATCCCGCACCCCGGTTAGCGAAAGCTGAAGCGTGCGTGGGATAGGTGTCGCTGTCAAAGTGAGCACGTGTATATCGGTGCGCATTTGCTTCAGCCGTTCTTTGTGGCCCACTCCAAAATGCTGTTCTTCGTCGATGATCAGCAAACCAAGGTTCTGAAAACGCACGCCCTTGGCAAGCAAAGCGTGCGTTCCAATGACGATGTCAACGGTGCCGCGCGCCAGACCATCGCGCGTCTCATTTGCCCTTTTGGTCGAAACAAAGCGGGACAGTTGCCGCACCTCAATTGGAAATCCGCGGAAACGCTCCTTGAAGCCCTTGGCATGTTGCCGCGCCAACAGCGTGGTCGGGGCAATAATGGCGACCTGCACACCGGACATCGCCGCTGCAAATGCCGCGCGCATAGCCACTTCGGTCTTACCAAAGCCAACGTCTCCACACACCAGACGATCCATTGGACGTCCACTGGAAAGATCGTCCAGAGCCTCGTTGATGGCCTTCAGCTGATCGTCGGTTTCCTGATACGGAAAACGCGCGGAAAAGGCGTCCCACATACCATCGGGCGGCACCAGAACCGGCGCTGTGCGCAGCATGCGTTCGGCCGCAACGCGGATCAGCTTGTCGGCAACTTCGCGAATACGCTCTTTCAGCTTGGCCTTCTTGGCCTGCCACGCCCCGCCGCCCAGCTTGTCGAGCAGCCCCTCCTCGTGGCCGTATCGGCTCAGAAGTTCGATGTTCTCAACCGGCAGGAACAGCCGGTCACCGCCCGCATACTCAAGATGAATACACTCATGAGGCGCCCCAAGGGCCGTGACCACTTCAAGGCCCATATAGCGACCCACACCGTGATCGACGTGCACAATCAGATCGTTCGGACTAAGCGTCTGATGCTCGGTCAGGAAATTCTCGGCCCGACGCTTCTTTTTCGGCGCACGCACCAATCGGTCGCCCAGAACATCCTGTTCCGAGATCACACACAGCCGGTCCTGCGCATCGAACCCATGATCCAACGCCCAAACCGCTAGAAAAACACCGCCCGTGCCCTCAGGCACATCCCGCCAGTCATTGATCGGCGTCGCCCCGGTGATGTCCTGATCTTCCATCAAACCTTGAAGACGCTCGCGCGCGCCTTCCGAATATGAGGCTATGACGACTTGAGCAGATTTGCGCCGCTCTTGCACATGCGCTGCCAAAGCCCCGAAAAGGCTTACCGATTCCTGCTGCCGTTCTGGCGCAAAGTCCCGGCCGATGCGCCCTAATGCGTCAATGACACCGGGGCCAGTTGGTTGAGGAAGCGCTGTAAACTGCAACACACGATGATCCCCGATCGCTGCAGTCCAGCCCGCCTCGTCCAAGTAAAGCCCAAGAGGTGGCGCAGGCTTGTAGACGCTGTCGATCCGTCCCTTTGCCGTCAATGCTTCGTGACGCGTGTCGTATTGGTCCTCAATCGCGTCCCAGCGAGACAGCCGCATCGCTGTCGACTGTTCGTCCAGTGCGATGGTGGCGTGCGGCAGATAGTCAAAAAGTGTCTCAAGGCGTTCATGGAAGAACGACAACCAGTGTTCGACACCCGCGTGTTTGCGCCCGGCGCTGACCGCTTCGTAGAGCGGATCATCGGTGCCCGCCGCGCCAAATTCTAAACGATAATTCTGACGAAACCGCGTGATCGCAGCTTCATCAAGTATCACTTCGCTGACCGGAGCCAACTCAATGAAATCGAGCTTCTCCGTCGTGCGCTGTGTCACCGGATCAAACCGGCGCGCACCATCGAGAACATCCCCAAAGAAATCCAAACGCACAGGACCGCCCTCACCTGGCGGAAAGATATCAATGATGCCCCCGCGAATGGCATAATCTCCGGGTTCCGTCACAGTCGGGGCTTGCACAAAACCCATCCGTACGAGGAACGCACGCAGCGCGCCTTCATCCACGCGATTTCCGACACTCGCTGTGAACGCTGCCTCCTTCAAAAGCGCGCGCGCCGGAACCCGCTGGGTTGCCGCATTGAGCGTTGTCAGAAGCACGAAGCGCTTTGGCATCTCATGCACCAAAGCGGCTAGTGTCGCCATCCGTGTGGCCGATATATCAGCATTAGGCGACACACGATCATAAGGCAGACAGTCCCAACCGGGAAAAGTAATCACCGGAACATCAGGTGCGAAAAAGGCCAAAGCCTCGCGCATGGCAACCAAGCGTTTGTCGTCGCGCGCAATATGGCAAACCACGCCGCCGTCCGCCTTTTCCAGCTCGGCCAGAATAAGCGTCGCGTCATAGCCCTCGGGCGCACCGCTGACCGTGATATGTTGGGCATTGGACATCTTGGAGGGAGGTACCCTCTGACGTTCTCATGTCAACCAAGGAAGCCCTAAAAAGCGACCGTTCCGACATACAGGTTCTGATACATCCCGAACATCGCCGTCACGAAGATCGACAGGACACCGATCATTTGGGTCGCAAACCGATGACGCATGAGCTTTCGAATCAACTCCGCCTCCTGCACCCCGGTTTCACGAATGATCCGCGACGTGCGGAATGACAGCAAAGCCAGAATTCCAAGCGGTCCAACCAGCAAAAGCACTGCCTGCGCAAACTCAACGTCATAAACAATTGCCATAAGGCCGAGCGCCGTGACCGCCGCCGAACCGAACAAAAATACCCAGCTGCCCGAAACCTCAGCGATGTAGAGAATGCGATTGACGTTGACCCGAACAAGATCCTGGAGATCGTCCATCGCTTCGCCTTCTTTTTCGCGCCGCGCGCGCATAATCATATCAAAAGGCACACCAAGCACCCAATGACTGACTGATGACCAAAGAACGGCAAGCGCGATCCAATACCAAAGATTGGAGAACGACCGCATGTCGATGACTTCAAAAACAGTGTCGTACCAGTCCACAAATCGCCTCGATGATCTTGTTTTGCCGGACACTAGGTAATGCCGCGAGGGTTGACCAGTCTTCAACGGCTCGCTACCGCAAAAGGAACCAAAACCGTGCACGAAAGACCGCACTCATGACCATTGCCCCTTATCCCGCAACACGGTTCCGTCGGACCAAGTCTTCAGACGCACGCCGCCGCCTCGTGCGTCAGAACACGCTCACCGTCGACGATCTGATCTGGCCGGTTTTCGTACGCGAAGGCGAAGACGACGAAACGCCCGTGCCGTCCATGCCCGGCGTCGCGCGCCAGACAATCGACCGAGTGGTCAAATCCGCGCAAGAAGCCGCCCGTCTCGGCATTCCGGTCATCTGCCTTTTTCCCTTCATCGAAACCGAATTCAAAAACGAAACCTGCGACGAAGCCTGGAACCCGGACAATCTGTCAAACCGCGCCACGCGTGCAATTAAGGCCGCAGTGCCCGAAATTGCCGTCATGACGGATGTCGCGCTCGACCCCTACAATATCAACGGCCATGATGGCATTGTCCGCGACGGCATCATCCTGAACGATGAAAGCGTCGAAGCCCTTGTTAAAATGGCCGTGGCACAAGCCGACGCCGGTGCGGACATTCTCGGCCCTTCGGACATGATGGACGGCCGTATCGGCGCGATGCGCAACGCTCTGGAAGTCGTCGGACACACCGACACGGCGATCCTCAGCTATGCTGCCAAATATGCTTCGGCTTTCTACGGACCGTTTCGCGATGCTGTCGGGGCTTCGGGACTTCTGGTTGGCGACAAGAAAACCTACCAGATGGACCCCGGCAATTCGGACGAAGCCCTCCGCCTGGTAGAACGTGATCTTTCTGAAGGCGCCGATATGGTTATGGTCAAACCGGGCATGCCCTATCTCGACATCTGCCGACAGGTCAAAGACACCTTCGGCGCGCCCACCTTCGCTTATCAGGTCTCCGGCGAGTACGCGATGATCAAGGCAGCCGCCCAAAACGGCTGGCTCGACGGTGAGCGCACGATGTTCGAGAGCCTACTGGCTTTCAAACGCGCCGGATGCGACGGCATTCTGACCTATTTTGCGATGGACGTCGCCCGCGCGCTGAAGGGCTGACCTGCCAGCGATTAATCGCGACCTCGTGATGGTGTAACCACTATAGAGGGTGACTCTCCGCATAGCCTCCCCTATACTTTGCGTCGAACGGCCAGATAAGGCCGTCGTTTTACGAGGCAATTATTGAGCATGAGAGGGTCTTCCCAATGAAACCTATGTCCCGTCGCGCCCTTTTGGGCGGAGCTACGGCAGCAACACTGGCGCTGGCCGCATGCGGCAACGGCGTTGGCAGTGAGGGTGCTGCAAAACTTGATGCGCGCGTTGATGCTGCGCTGAATTATCTTGATATCAATTTCCCGGGCACGCGCGACTTGCAGCAGAAATCGGTCGGCATGTTGGTCATGCCATTGATCACTGAGGCGGGCTTCGGCTTTGGCGGGTCCTACGGCCGCGGCGCCCTGCGCGTCAACGGCATCACCGTCGACTATTATTCTGCAACTCAGGCAAGCTTCGGCTTGCAGATCGGCGCACAGCAATACGCACATGTGCTTTATTTCATGACGGAAGAGGCCTTGGCCGAATTTAGGGCTTCCTCCGGTTGGGCCGCTGGCGCGGACGTGGAATACGCAGTGAACGACCGCGGTGCGAACTTGTCTGCAGAGACAACCACAGCGCTCTCGCCTGTTATCGCGGTCGTCTTCGGTCAGGCAGGCTTGCTTGCAGGCGCGACCGTAGAAGGCACGAAGTATTCGCGCATCATACCATAAAGCCAAAATAAATCAGATGGTTGAGGGGTGCCCCTCAACCATCACTTGAAACGTCAAAGCGCCTGAAGCCGTTTGAACAAACTGGACGTATCCCAACGCCCACCACCCATTTTCTGAACATCCTTATAGAATTGATCGACAAGCGCCGTAACCGGAAGGCTTGCCGCGATCTCATCCGCCGACGCCAGGCAGATGCCCAGATCCTTGCGCATCCAATCCACCGCAAATCCATGCTCGAAATGATCGTCCAGCATCGTCTCATACCGGTTTGCCATCTGCCACGACCCTGCCGCGCCTTGCGAGATCACTTCAACAACAGCGCGCCCATCAAGCCCCGCTTTGTCTGCAAAATGCAACGCCTCACTCAAGCCCTGCACAAGCCCAGCAATCGCGATCTGATTGCACATTTTGGTCATCTGCCCGGCGCCGCTTTCACCAATCCGACGGCAAATCTTGGAATAGGACTGCATAATAGGCTCGGCGCGATCAAAAGCGCCCTGATCACCACCGCACATGATCGAAAGCTGACCGTTCTCGGCCCCCGCCTGCCCGCCGGAAATCGGCGCGTCAACAAACGAGACATTCACGCCATCCGCAGCCGCATAAAGCTCACGCGTTACAGCAGCAGAAACTGTCGTGTGATCCACAAACACAGCGCCGGCCTTCATCGACGCGAACGCGCCTTTATCGCCCAGACACACCGACCGCAAATCGTCATCGTTGCCGACGCAAGCCATAACGAAATCAGCGCCCTCAGCAGCCTTGGCAGGTGTCGATGCCATCGCACCACCATGTTCCTGCGCCCAAGCCTCGGCTTTCGAAGCCGTGCGGTTAAACACTGTCACATCGTGACCAGCCGCCGCCAAATGCCCGGCCATGGGATACCCCATGACGCCAAGCCCTAAAAATGCACATTTCGCCATAGCATCCTCCCTTGTCATCCATTGCCTTGCGGGCTTTACCTAATGGACAGGCAATTGCAGTCAACAAGGCATTCATGCTCCGTCTTTTCCGCTGGCTCACAAGAATAACAACCGGTTTGGTCATGCTCGCAATTGCGGCGACCATTTTGCTGTATTGGTTCTTTTCCCGATCCATCCCCGACTACACCGAGGATTTTCGAGTCGCTGGCCTGTCCGCTCCGGTCGAAATCGTGCGCGATAACGCCAATGTGCCTCACATATTCGGGGAAACCGACGAAGACGTCTACTTCGGGCTTGGCCTTGCTCATGCGCAAGATCGTCTATGGCAAATGCTGCTCTTGCGACGTACCGCCCAAGGGCGTCTGAGCGAGCTCTTTGGCCAGCGCACTGTCGCCACCGACCGCCTCCTGCGCCGCCTCGACCTTTACCCCCTTGCCGTAAAGTCTGTCCCCGCTCAGGACGACTACACCACTGCTGCCCTTCGATCCTACGCCGCTGGCGTCAACGCATGGCTGCGCGAAGTAAACGAAGGCGCCCGAGGTCGCGGAGCCCCCGAGTTCTGGTTGTTCGAGCCCAACATTGCACTCTGGCAACCTGCCGACAGCCTCGCGATCGGGAAGCTTATGGCTTTGAACCTCACAGATCATATCCAGCGCGAAGTTCTACGGGCCAACATGGCGCGTATCTTGCCTGAAGAACGCCTTTCAGACATCCTGCCCGACGCGCCCGGAGCTTCTGTTGCCGCTCTTCCAGAATATGCATCTCTGTTCGACGCGGAACTCCCCAGCTTTGCCAGCATGGATGCTCTCCCCCTCGATCCACTTTCGCCTGTCAAACCCAGAGGACTTGCCGGCGCATCCAACGCCTGGGCCGCAACGCCGGCAAGATCCGCGGCCGGGAGCACGCTGCTTGCGAATGACCCACACCTAGAACTCACGGCCCCCTCCATTTGGTATCTGGCCCGACTGGAACTTGAAACCGGAGGTGTCATAGGCGGAACCTTCCCCGGCGCGCCCGTTGTGCTCGTGGGTCGCTCAAACCAATTAGGCTGGGGGCTCACAAACTCATATGCCGACGATCAGGACGTATTCATCGAAAAGGTGAATCCGGACAATCCAGAACAAGTTTTAACACCCGATGGCTGGAAAACGCTGCAATCCCGTCAATCCATTATCAACATCAATGATGCCGACCCGATCCGCCTCACGCTGCGCTGGTCTGATAATGGCCCCATCCTTGAAGGCAATCAATTCGGCCTCGCAGCGATCACACCCGCAGGCCATGTGGCCTCTGTCGGATGGACTGCTCTCAACGATGCCGACACCTCACTGCAAGCGCTCTTAAAAATAATGCGCGCACAAAACGTCGACGAAGCCGTCACCGCGGGCGATGATTTTGTGGCCACAGCGCAGAACCTCACGGTCGTTGACCGAGAAAGCGCTGTCTTGAAAGTCATCGGTGCACTACCGCGCCGCGCCGCGCGCCATCAAACCCAAGGTCGCATGCCTGCCCCCGGCTGGCTTTCAGAAAACCGCTGGCAAGGCACGATGTCTTATGTCGCCAACCCCGAATTTCGCCCCGGAGATGGCGGTATCATCGGCAATACAAACAACAAGATCATCGACCGTCCCTTCCCGCTTCATGTCAGTTTTGACTGGGGTGACACACAACGCGTCCAGCGGTGGCAGCGGCTAATGCAGACCCGCGAAGTCCATACCCGCGAAAGCTTTATTGAAGCACAATTGGACACTGTTTCTGTCACTGCGCGCACGCTTTTGCCCCTTGTGGCCCGCGATCTGTGGTTTACCGGAGAAGCCGCTGCCGAAGGCACAATCGAACGCCAACGCCGCCGCGCATTGGATCTTTTGGCGGAATGGAACGGCGAGATGAACGAACATCTCCCCGAACCGCTGATCTACGCCGCATGGATGCGCGCTCTGCAAGAGCGCCTTGTCCGCGATGAAATCGGGCCGCTCAGCACCCAATTCCAGCGCCCCGAACCGATCTTCCTTGAACGTGTCTTTCGCGATATTGACGGTGCCTCGGTCTGGTGCGACGTCATTCAAAGCGCCCCGGTTGAGACATGCTCGGATCTTTCGCGCATGGCACTTGATGATGCCATCCTTTGGATCGAAGAACGCTATGGACCTGCTCTCGAAAGTCTCCGCTGGGGCGACGCCCATGAGGCGACGCACGACCACACTGTTCTTGGCGACGTTGGTTGGATCTCCTGGCTGGTGAACATCCGACAATCCACCAGCGGCGGCGATCAAACGCTTCAACGGGCGATGACCCGTGGCAGCGGCCCTGACCCGTTTCAAAGCGTTCATGGTGCCGGATATCGCGGCGTCTACGACTTCGCCGACCCCGACAGTTCGGTCTTTATCATTTCCACAGGGCAATCGGGTCACCCTCTTAGTCGTCACTATGACGACCTGGGGGAACTGTGGCGTCGCGGCGAATACATTCCAATGACACTTAATCCGGATCTCGCGCGGGCCGGCGCGGTCGGCATTACGACGCTGACACCGGCGAACTGAACCGCTTAAGCCTTCTGAATTGGAACAATAGCGGCTAGTATCGACGCCACAACAGGAGAGCAGACATGCCGCTTTCAGTATGGGCCAGAGGCGACAGCAGCAGCGCCGCCAACGCGTCGTTGAACGCGTCAAATACCAATAAGCAACCCACGACGCTCCTGACGTTCAGCGCCGACACCAATAATGACGGGACTGACGACGGTGACCTCAAACTCGACTTCACGCTTGATGGGTCCATTGATCCCGACACGGTTATCTATCTGGATACAAACGGAGACGGCACTTTGGATTCAGGTCCGATTTCCTTCACAATGGAATTCGGCGGTACCCTTCCGTTTACCAACAAACTCAATGGCGTGGGACCAAACAACACGGACCTGCGTGGCGAAGAAATCGTCATTCTGACGCTTGATACAGGCGAGCGTTTGTTCTTTCTGCGCAGTTTCCTGTTCGATCCTGACGGCCCGAACGCGGCCACCGAGTCGCAAGATACCTTCGACATCATGGACGATTTCCCCAACGGCGCGCATGACCTCGACGATCTTTTCGTGTGTTACGTGGCAGGCACGCTCATATCGACACCTGATGGCGATGTGCCCATTGAGACCTTGCGCGTTGGCGATCATGTCTGGTCGGAAAGCCAGCAACCTGTTCCGATCCTGTTCATTGGTCGGCAAGACTTTCCCGCAAGTTCCATCCGAAACTTCAAGAAGCTGCGTCCGGTCACGATACCCAAGCACTCAATCTCTGCTGGAAATCCCTCCAAAGACCTGCACGTTTCACCACAGCACCGCATTCTTGTCCGGGCCCCGGAACTTGAAATGCTCTTTGGCCTCGAGGCAGCCTTTATCACAGCCCGCGACACGCCTTTCGCTCGTCCCGGCCCCCTTGGCGACACAACCTACATCCATATCCTCTGTCAGGAACACACTGTCATCAAAGCCAACGGCTGCGACAGCGAGACGCTGTTTCCCGGAGACACAGCGCTCAATTCATTGTCTTCAGAAGACAGCCACGAGGTCCGCTCACTATTGGGGCTGTCACTTGAACAAAAAACAGCCTATCCATGCCTTACAGCACATGAAGCCTTACTGCTACGCGACGCCATTCATAACCGCGAGAAACGCTCCGCCTGAAGCGGAGTCCAGTTCACCTT
>JABDQU010000192.1 GCA_013042105.1 Boseongicola sp. | reverse complement strand
GGTGAGACGGTGGTGAGCCGGGTGTATCACCTTGATCGTGGCTATGAGCATGTTGAGGAAAAGCTGGGCGCGGTGGGTGCCCGGATCGAGCGGGTGGCGGAGTGATGGTGGACGACGCGCGGTTTGAGGACGGGGGCGAGAAGGCATTACGGCTGAAGGCTTTGGAGCCGGAAGACCTGCCGGTGATTGCATCACTGGTGCAGGACGCGGTGTTTCCGGGGAGCGAGATGACCTGGGATCGGCGCGGGCGGCGGTTTGCGGTGTTGCTCAACCGGTTTCGCTGGGAGGACGGGCGTTCGCCGGAGCGGGTGCAGTCGGTTTTGACGATTGAGGATGCGGTTCGGGTGGCTTCGCAAGGGGTTGAGCGGGGTGATGCGGACATGGTGTTGTCGTTGCTGACTTTGGAATGGGAGCCGGGTGAGGACGGGACCGGTGCATGTGTGCTGACGTTGGCGGGCGACGGGGCGATCCGGGTCGAGGTCGAGGCATTGGAAGTGACGTTGACGGATGTGACGCGCCCCTATGTGGCGCCGTCGGGCAAAAAGCCGGAGCATCCGGGCGACTGACGCAACGCATGTGGGGAAGGCTCTTTGGGGCTCTGCCCCCGGCCTTGCGGCCTCCCCCGGGATATTTTTGAACAAAAGAAGGCTGGGCGACGACGCGTCGGTTCGTGGCCGGACGGCTTGTGATTGCAGGGGCAGGCGCATGAGGCTATGTCGTCGGCCAAAGGAAGGTGCTGGATATGGCTCAGTTTTTCTCGACGTCGGATGCGGATTTTGATGATCGGTTTGTGGCTCTTTTGGGGGCCAAGCGTGAGGATGCGCCGGACGTAGATGAGGCCGTGGCGGGGATCATTGCGGATGTGCGCGCGCGGGGCGATGCGGCGCTGGTGGAACTGACGGCCAGGTTTGACCGGTTTGATCTGTCGCCTGAGGCGATGGCTTTTTCTGAAGCCGAGATTGATGCGGCGATTGCGACGGTGCCCGAGGCGGAGCGAGCGGCGCTGGAATTGGCGGCCGCGCGTATCCGGGCGTATCACGCGCGTCAGATGCCTGAGGATCAGTCGTGGACGGATGAAACGGGCGCGACGCTTGGCTGGCGCTGGGGGCCGGTTTCGGCGGCTGGTTTGTATGTGCCGGGCGGTTTGGCGAGTTATCCGTCGTCTGTGTTGATGAATGCTATTCCGGCGCAAGTGGCGGGGGTTGAGCGGTTGGTGATGGTGACGCCGACGCCGGATGGGGTGATCAATCCTTTGGTGTTGCTGGCGGCGCGGTTGTCGGGGGTTGAGACGATCTATCGGATCGGCGGCGCGCAGGCTGTGGCGGCCTTGGCCTATGGGACCGAGAAGGTGCGGCCGGTGGATATGATCACGGGACCGGGCAATGCCTTTGTGGCGGCGGCCAAGCGGCGGGTTTTTGGCAAGGTCGGGATTGATATGATCGCGGGGCCTTCGGAGATTTTGGTGATTGCGGACGCGGACAATGACCCGGACTGGATTGCGACGGATCTGATGTCTCAGGCGGAGCATGACGAGAGCGCGCAGTCGATTTTGATCACCACGGATGCGGTCTTTGGCGAGGCGGTGATGGCGAGCGTGGAGAGCTTGCTGGAAACGTTGGAGCGGCGCGAGATTGCGGGCAAGAGCTGGCGGGATTTCGGCGCGGTGATCGTGGTGCGCGATCTCGGGGAGGCGGCGGCGTTGTGCGATGAGATTGCGCCGGAACATCTGGAGTTATGCGTAGACAACCCGGAGGTGCTGGCCGCGAATATTGCCCATGCGGGGGCGATATTCCTGGGAAAATGGACGCCGGAAGCGATTGGCGACTATGTGGGCGGGCCGAACCATGTGTTGCCGACCGCGCGATCGGCGCGGTTTTCGTCCGGGTTGTCGGTGCTGGATTTTCTCAAACGCACGACAATGGCGAAGATGACGCCGGGGGCGTTGGCGGCGATTGGCGGGGCGGCGGAGACTTTGGCGAAAAGCGAAAGTCTGGAGGCGCATGGGTTGAGCGTGCGGGCGCGGTTGGACCAGTTGAACGAAGGGGCAGAGTGATGAGCAAGATCGTTGAGATCGACATTGATGACAGCGCTCTGGCGGCGCCGACCCCGGAGATTGAGCAGGAGCGGCGGGTCGCGGTGTTTGATCTGTTGGAGGATAATTCGTTCGTGGTGCCTGAGCGCGATGGACGGGCCGTTCCGGAGGGGCCGTATCGGTTGCATCTGGCGATCCGCGAGCGGCGTCTGGTGTTTGATGTGCAGACGGAACAGGGTGAACCTGCGGCAGAGTTTCATTTGGCTTTGGGACCGTTTCGACAGGTTGTGAAGGATTACTTTCAGATTTGTGAGAGTTACTTTGATGCGGTGAAGAAGCTGCCGCCGAG
>JABDQU010000188.1 GCA_013042105.1 Boseongicola sp. | reverse complement strand
GGATTAAGGAACAAAACCCCCGCCACAAGGACGAGGATTGCCAACAAATTGAACGTAATAATTTTGCGCGCCAGCGGAGACCGGTTCATGGCAATGACACCACGTCGGTCCCGCTTGGCCCGGGCCTCGCTTTCCGCCGCTGCGTCAGAACCGATCCAGTCCTCACCCAAAACGACGTCGGCGTGTTTGGCTGGCTTTGCGCCCACCACAGTCACCCCCGACGCGATCAATTACTCTTCGTTGTACCGGTAACCGATCCCGTAAAGAGTCTCGATTGCCGAAAACTCATCATCAACCATCCGCATCTTCTTGCGCAGACGTTTGATGTGGCTGTCGATTGTGCGGTCATCGACATAAACCTGATCGTCGTAAGCCACGTCCATCAACTGATCGCGGCTCTTGACGAAACCGGGACGCTGCGCCAGCGCCTGCAAAAGCAGGAACTCGGTCACAGTCAGCGACACGTCGCGGCTTTTCCATGTGACCGAATGACGAAGCGGGTCCATGCGAAGCTCACCGCGCGTCATCACCTGCGCCTGATCCACTTCACCGCCTTCAACGTCACCCGCAATCACTTCCTGACGACGCAAAAGCGCGCGAATGCGCTCCACCAGAAGACGCTGCGAGAACGGCTTCTTCACATAATCATCCGCCCCCATGCGCAGACCAAGCACTTCGTCGATCTCGTCATCCTTGGACGTCAGAAAAATAACCGGCATCGCGGTTTTCTGACGAACCCGCTGAAGCAGGTCCATGCCATCCATCCGCGGCATTTTAATATCGAACACCGCCATATCGGGCAGTTTCTTGTTAAATGCATCGAGGGCAGCCTGCCCATCGTTATACGTCTCGACCTCAAAGCCCTCGGCCTCAAGTGTCATCGATACAGACGTCAAAATATTCCTGTCGTCATCGACCAGTGCGATTCTGGACATGCGTGAATTCCTTTTACTGCTCTCAAGCGCCTTATGAATGGCGCATTCTGTCGTGTCTTTTTCTGGGCATACTCGTGTCTGCTTTGCGGTAATTCAACAATAATGTGCGAATCATGGGTATTCGCCACGCAATAGAGACGTTGTTTTTGTTGAGATTCGGCTAATTCGCCACAGGTTGGGCCGGAATTCGTGAATTCCATGACCTTCAGATGGGCATGTTGGCGCTAAACCGACGCAGCGTGTGATTTGGTGGCGCTAACTGTGCGGTTCCGTCCTGTTCAAGCGCAAAAACCCCTGACTATAAGGACCCAAGACCACCGAAATGTGGGGCGGGCAACCACCCGGACCATACGCTGAACACGCGAAAGGGAGCGACGGGGCATGACAGACGCCGTGACACGGGGCCGAGTGAACACCAATCATACGCTTGAAACACAAGGCATAACGGGTCTGGGCGAGGTCTATTACAACCTCATTGAACCCGACGTTATCACTCAGGCGCTGCGGCGTGGCGAAGGCGAACTGGGCCAGGGCGGCACGTTCCTTGTGTCGACCGGAAAATTCACAGGCCGTTCGCCCAACGACAAACACGTGGTGCGCTCGCCCTCCGTCGAAGACACGATCTGGTGGGACAACAACCGCCCGATGTCGCCCGAAGGCTTCGACGCACTCTATAATGACATGACCGCGCATATGGCGGGCCGCGACTATTTCGTGCAGGACCTCTTCGGAGGCGCAGACCCCGCGCATCGACTTGACGTGCGCGTCGTCACCGAGCTTGCCTGGCACTCGCTTTTCATCCGCCACATGCTGCGCCGCCCGGAGCGCGATGAACTCGACAGCTTTGTGCCTGAGTTCACCGTGATCAACTCGCCGTCTTTCCAAGCGGACCCCAAAAAGCACGACTGCCGGTCCGAGACGGTCATCGCCATGAACTTTGACCGCAAGCTGATCCTGATCGGCGGCACCGAATACGCAGGCGAGAACAAAAAATCGGTGTTCACCCTGCTGAACTACCTGTTGCCAGAAAAAGGTATCATGCCGATGCACTGCTCGGCCAACCATGCGCCGGGCAACCCGGTCGACACAGCCGTCTTCTTCGGCCTGTCCGGCACGGGCAAGACGACGCTGTCAGCCGACCCCGAGCGGGTGCTGATCGGCGACGACGAACACGGCTGGTCGGATCGCGGCACCTTCAACTTCGAAGGCGGCTGCTATGCCAAGACGATCAACCTCAGCCGCGATGCCGAACCGGAAATCTACGACACCACCCAGAAGTTTGGCACGGTGATCGAGAACATGGTCTATGACCCGGAAACCAAGGAATTGGATTTCGACGACGACAGCCTGACCGCCAATATGCGCTGTGCCTATCCGCTGGAATACATCTCAAACGCCTCATCCACAGCAATCGGCGGGCATCCCAAGAACATTATCATGCTAACCTGCGACGCCTTCGGGGTTCTGCCGCCGATTGCCCGACTGACGCCTGCGCAGGCCATGTATCACTTCCTGTCCGGCTTCACCGCCAAGGTGGCCGGAACCGAGCGTGGTGTGACCGAACCGCAACCGACCTTCTCGACCTGTTTCGGCGCCCCTTTCATGCCGCGCCGCCCGGAAGCTTATGGTGCGCTGTTGCGCGACAAGATCGCCAAGCACGGCGCGACCTGCTGGCTGGTGAACACCGGCTGGACCGGTGGCGCCTATGGCACAGGCAGCCGGATGCCGATCAAGGCAACGCGCGCGCTTTTGACCTCGGCGCTGGACGGATCGCTGGAAGACGCGGATTACCGCAAGGACAAGAACTTCGGGTTCGAAGTGCCGACGCACGTCAAAGCCTCAACCGTGCCGGACATCCTTCTGGACCCCCGCCGGACCTGGGACGATGGCGAAGCCTACGACCGTCAGGCCGCAAAACTGGTCGCGATGTTTGCTGAGAACTTCGGTCAGTATGAGAGCTATATCGACGACGATATCCGAGCGGTTGCAATCGGCTGATATCGGGTTTCGCCGCGCTGCGCGCGCCGATCCACAGGAGGGGTTCTACCCCTCCTGACCTCCCCGGGATATTTCTGAACAGAAGAAGGGGGCGGTTTCAGCCCATGATCCCCCGGCGGATCAGGTTGAGGCCTGCCACAATCAGCACAACCAGGGTGACTTTGCGGAACTTGTCCTGATCCATGCGGTCCTGCACGAGAAAGCCGATATAGAGGCCAATCAGCGCCGGGGCGAGCAAGAGCGATGAAAGCGTCACCGACGGCGCGGTCAGCACGCCCGATTTCATATGCGCCAGCACCAGCATGATTGCGCCGGCACTATAGACAACGCCTTGCACGCGCATCTGTTCGGCCTTCGGCGTGTTGAGCGCGGTGAGATAGAGGACAAAGGGCGGCCCCCAGACCCCGGAGATGCCGCCGAGGAAACCTGCCAGCGCGCCCGAGCCGATCTCGACCGGGCGGCGGTTTTTGGCGTCGATCCGAGGGCGCCAGCCGATCAGTTGGATCAGCGCGAAAGTGGTCACCGGGATGCCAAGGATCAGGAACAGAACGGAGGCGGGCAGCACTGTGACAAGCTGCGCGCTGGCCGCGATAAAGCCCAGAAGGATCAACAGGAACCGCCAGTGAATGCGCGCCGAGGCCATCGCCGCCAGCGGGCCGTTTCGAAGCGCCTGCCAGAGGTTCGCGACCACCGCCGGGACGATCAGCCCGGCCAGCGCAACATCCGGCGGCAGGAAAGACGCCAGCCCCGAAATCATGATCATCGGCAAGGCAAACCCCACCGTGCCTTTCACGAACCCCGCAAAAAGCGCCAGCGCAACGCAGGCCGCCATAAGCGCAGGCCCAAGGTTTTGAACCAGATCGAAATTCATGGTCGCAACACCTCGGCACTGTCCATGGCTTCAACCGCCACCGCTCCCGTCTGGGTCAGACCGTAAACACCACGTTCGATACACTCGAACCAGCCGTAGTGATTGTTGCGCATCAACCTTGTGGCCACCGTGACCCCGGTCGCCTTCGCGATTTCGGACCCCTTCGAGGCCCCGTGTTCAAACAGATACACCGCGCAGGCCTGCGCATCCTGTCGATAGGCCGTCATCACCGCCCCGTCCCGCGCCGCCCCACCGACATTCGGATCCCCCGTGCGTCGCTCAAACTCGCGCAACAACCGGGTTTTCTTCGCCTTGATCTTGCGCGGCTTGAAGGGGCCCGGATCGCAATGCACCTCCACCAAAGCGTCCTTCATGCGCACCGTTATCAACCCCAAACCCAGACGGCGACACAGCTTCTTCATGTTCTTCAGCGCCGTTTGAAACGCCTTCCCGGTCTTTCTTGGCACCGCGATATAGACCAGATCCGTCACCACCTGACGATCCAGCGCCTGATACACCAGCGACAGGGAAAACCCGACCTTCAACTCGACAATCAACGGAGGGTCACCTTCCCGACAGGCCATCACATCGACCGCACCGATCTCGGCCTTGACCTCCCAGCCTTGCCCCTCAAGGAACGCCTTGATCGGCCCATAAAGCTCCGTCTCGCGCAAAACGCCTGTCCTTTGAACCGCTCTTTTGCCGCAACATTGCCCCGAAACCCCGGGGCGCATCAAGCACCCCGGGACCACAGGTTTACCGACCCCCGGTGCGACCGGGAAACAGCTTGGGCTTGCCACCCAACCGCTTGCCCGGCTTCAGCCCTTGCGGCAAACGGCTCTGCCTGGACTCAAAGCCCTGGGCCTTTTCAGGCTTGGACGTTGGCAGCACAGGTTTTGTCCCGCCCGAAGCGGGGAACTTTGGAGATTTGGCCATGAACTGACCTTTCGATGAGAATGAAAAAGGGACGCCGCGATGTCACACGGCAAACGGGCGCCCTGAAAAGGGCGTCAGCCGGTCTTGTCCATTGTCAGATTACTCCTCGAAACAGGGCGCGCGCACAGGCGCAATCAAAGAAAGAGCGGGGCGTTAAGCGTGCTGGTCCATTGACAGAGTCCTCCTGAAATCGATGGACCTTCATACTCCCTTTAACCTCATGCGTCAAAACCACCCTGATCACCCCCGTGACATCCATCGCGCCACTGCTATAACGCGGCCAACCAAGCATACTGACGGAACCAGACCCCATGACCATCCAAGTCTTCGGCCACAAATCCCCCGACACCGACTCGACAGGCTCGCCCATCATCTGGGCGTGGTATTTGTCCGAATGCCGCGGCACCCCCGCACAAGCCCGCCTGCTGGGTGAACCCAACACCGAAGCACTCTATGTGCTGCGTCGCTGGAACCTCGACCGCCCCGAACTCCTCGAAGACGTCACCGCCGACGACGAATGCGTGATCGTGGATACCAACAACGTCGCCGAACTGCCCGCCTCCATCAACGAGGCCCGCGTGACCGAGGTCATCGACCACCACATGCTGGCCGGTGGTTTGAAAACACGCGGCCCGATCAACATCACCGTGCGCCCCGTCGCCTGCACCGCCACGATCATGTATGACCTGATGGGCGCTGACGCCGACAAAATGCCAACCCACATCAAAGGCGCGATGCTGTCGTGCATATTGTCCGACACGCTGGAATTCCGCTCGCCCACCACCACGGATGTTGACCGCAAACTGGCCGAGAAACTGGCCGCCGAACTGAACATCGACATCCGTGACTATGCCGCCGAAATGTTCGCGGCCAAATCCGACGTCTCGTCCTACTCCGACAGCGAACTTCTGCGGATGGACAGTAAAGCCTACGAAGTCGACGGCATGAAATTCCGCGTCTCGGTGCTGGAAACCACATCCCCCGGCACGGTCCTTTCCCGCAAAGACGGCATCATGGAAGACCTCACCGCGGTTGCCGAAGACGATGGTGTCGATCACGTGCTGTTCTTCCTGATCGACATCCTGTCGGAAGAAGCCCTGATGTTCATTCAGAACGACACCGTGCGCGCTGTGGCCGAGAAAAGCTTCGGCGTGTCCGCTCCCGGCAACATGGTCACCCTGCCAGGCGTCGTCAGCCGCAAAAAGCAGATCATCCCTGCGCTGAAAGTCTGAACGAAATGAGCATCCCTATCGTCGCCGATCTTGCCGAAATCTCGGACAACTACGACGCGGTCTTTTGTGACCTCTGGGGGTGCCTTCACAACGGCATCGAACCCTTCCCCGAAGCCGTCGCCGCCCTCCAAGGCTTTCGCCAACGCGGCGGCAAAGTCGTCCTTCTCACAAACGCCCCGCGCCCACGCGCATCCGTCGAAAAACAGCTCGAACAGATCGGCGTCGCGCGCGATTGCTGGGACGTGATCGCCACCAGCGGCGACAGTGCGCGGTCCGCTATGTTTCGCGGCGTTGTCGGCGACAAGGTCTGGTTCATGGGACAGGACTATGACCTCACCTTCTTCGAGCCGATCCACCTCGTCGACGACCCGGTGCAAATCACCCGCGTCCCCCTCGAAGACGCCACCGGCATTGCCTGCCTCGGCCCCTTCGATGCTCAAGCCGACCCGTCCGTGAACCGGCCCGAATTTCTTTACGCCAAACAAAAAGGCCTGAAACTGCTCTGCGCCAATCCGGACATCGTCGTCGACCGGGGTGACAGTCGTGAATGGTGCGCGGGCGCACTGGCCAAACTCTACACTGAAATGGGGGGCGAAAGCCTCTACTTCGGCAAGCCTCACCCGCCCGTCTACGACCTTGCCCGCCGCCGTCTGGCCAACCTTGGCACCGACATTCCAGACAGCCGCATCCTTGCGATTGGTGACGGTATCATCACCGACATCAAAGGCGCGATGGGCGAAGATATCGACAGCCTCTTCATCACCGGCGGCCTTGCGTTGGTCGAAACGCTGACGGTCGATCAACCGGATCAAAAAGCGCTCGATGATTTCGTCGAAAGCCAGCAGATCACACCGACCTACGCGGTTGGATTCCTGCGCTAACCCCGAGAACTCCGGCGCGCAATCTCATATCGCCCGCGTAATCTCCATTCCATCAACGACTCCAACCCATTGCGCGACGACCTTCATCCAACTCGCCGCAAGCCACTGAAAATATTAACCTTTTCTTCACTAATTCGACCGCGCGCTCTGTTAGGTTGCGCAAAACGGCCAACCACCGAACGGTCGCACCGACGCAATACCGACGTAATACCGACGCGATACCGACGTGCCATCTCACGCATTTCCTGAGGAAATCGCACGAATTAACCAGTTCTGAAAAAAGTGGCGTTTTGGATGAGCGAACGTTGCGTCAATCTTCGCGCAAAACGTCCTGAAACGCGCCACCAAACCGTTCGGCCAACCGTTCGCCCAAAAGCCGCTCAACGTCCCCCGCCCGGTCCGCGCCCAGCGCTGCCACTTTCGCCAGCAAGGACGCCGAACACGACATCGGCTTGCCCGTCCCGTCCTCGCCCCGCGCCAGATCCGCCTGCACCGCCAGCAACCGGTCATAAGTCTCGCCCGCCGCGCGCCCCGCCAACTTCCGGCGCACCGGATGCGCCACCGCTTCTGCCTCGCCTGTGATTATCTCAAGAAAATCAGCGCCATAGCGTTCCAGCTTTTTCGCCCCAACGCCCGTGATCCCCGCCATCTCGTCCATTGAATTGGGCCGCGTTTCCGCCATCTCAATCAGCGTCCGGTCATTGAAAATCACATAAGCCGGCACCCGCGCGTTCTCGGCCAAAGCCCGCCGTTTCGCCTTCAACGCCGACAGCAACGGCGCGTC
>JABDQU010000187.1 GCA_013042105.1 Boseongicola sp. | reverse complement strand
GGTTTGCCTTTTGGGTCGTGCAATGCGGCGGATGGTTGAGGCGAGTGTCGAGACCGGCGTCTTGACGGATTTCCCGACCGTGGTCAGCCCGGAAGAAGCGGGGGATATCCCACGCGAAAACCTGATGTTGCTTGTCACCGGTTCGCAAGGAGAGCGGCGCGCGGCGTCGGCGGGGCTTAGTCGGGGCAAGTATCTTGGTCTGGAAGTGAAAGAGGGCGATTTGTTCCTGTTTTCCTCGAAGACCATTCCCGGGAACGAGCGCGGCGTGAACCGGATTATCAATGCGTTTTCGGAGAAGGGCGTCGATGTGGTCGACGAGAATTCCGGCGGGCATTATCACGTCTCGGGGCATGCGAACCGGCCTGATCTGGATACCATGCACGCGGTGATAAAGCCGCAGATGGTTATTCCGATGCATGGAGAGCACCGTCATTTGCGTGAGCACGCGAAACTGGCTGAAAGCAATGGGTTGCAGTCGATTGTCGCGCCGAACGGGGTCGTGGTTGATATGACTGGGAACCGTCCGAAGATCGCGGAATACATTGAAGCGGGGCGGACGTATCTGGACGGAGCCGTGCAGATCGGTGCGCTGGATGGTGTCGTGCGCGACCGTATTCGCATGGCGCTGAATGGGCATGTTTTGGTGACGCTGATTTTGGAAGACAACGACGCCCTTGGAGAGCCTTGGGTTGAGATTTCGGGATTGCCGGAAACAGGTCGTTCGAAGGCTGCTTTGGTGGACGTTCTGGAAGAGGACCTAGGGCAGTTTATCGGTCGCGCGAAACGGCGCACGCTGTCGGACGATGAGGCTTTGGAGAAGGAGCTTCGCAACATAGTGAGGAAGTCAGCACAGGACGAAATTGGCAAGAAACCGGAAGTGACGGTCGTGATTTCCCGTTTGAGTGCATGACCTTACCGGTTGTTTTTGATCTGGACGGAACGCTGATTGATAGCCTGCCGGACGTCACGAAGGCGGTGAATCTGCTTCTTGAGGAAGAAGGGCAGCCATTGTTGTCGCAGTCGGTTGTGAACACCTTTGTTGGCAGTGGCGAGAAGGTTCTGATGCAGCGATTGATCGCCGCGACGGCCTTTGAGACGGCGGATGCAGAACGGCTGATGCCTCGGTTTATCGCGCATTACAAAACGGCGGCGCTGGATACGAGGCTGTTTCTGGGCGCGCGCGAGGCCTTGGACCGTTTGCGCAGCGCTGGGATTCCGATTGGGCTTTGCACCAATAAGCCGCGTGCTCCGCTGGTGCCGACGTTGGAGGCGGCCGGTTTGGGGGATGTGTTCGGGGTTGTTGTGGCGGGGGATGATCTGGCGTTGAGGAAGCCCGATCCCGCGCCGTTATTTCATTGCTTTCAAGCTCTTGGGGCTGAAACGGGCATTTATGTTGGCGATAGTGAGGTGGATGCCGAGACTGCGAGGCGGGCGGGTGTGCCGTTTGTGATTTATAGGCACGGGATACGAGTCAGTCCGATTGAGGACATTCCGCACGATGTGGTGTTTGAGGATTTCGGCGCGCTGGATGGGATTTTGAGCGCGCTTCAGTCCTGAGGCGATGCGACCTGCGCCTTTGACGTCGGACTTTCAAAATCCTGCGAGAGTTTTCAAACAATTCTACAACATTTCTGCGCCAGGTCTGTGAAATGTGCGGGGCTTCGCTGAGGGGCCGGCGGACAATCGCAGTTCAAGGGTTTGGGGTCAGCGCCGGATGATCGAGTTAACGACCATTACCGGAAAAGTTGACCTGATCGGATATATCGCATCTTTGCTGGTGCTGCTGACCTTTACGATGCGGTCGATGATCTGGCTGCGGCTGTTTGGTTTAGCAAGTAATTTTGCGTTCATCACCTACGCCATACTGGCGGAACTTCCGCCGATTTTCATGCTGCATATCGTTCTTATCGCAATCAACGCGGTGCGTGTTGCGGAGTTATGGCGAGGGGAAGCGGGCTCGGGTTTGGCGAAAGACAAAAAATAAAGTGGCGCGTCAAGGCTTTGGCGCGCCATACTTTTTCTCAAGACTTTTCCGGGCTTAGCCTGTCCGGCGTTCGTCAAAGCTCATCGCGATGAAGCTGGGCATATGGTCGCCCATGCCGACGACTTTGTTTTGCTGACCACCATCATTGCGCCGACCGCCGCGATTGCGGCCCCCACGTTCACGCTCTTTCG
>JABDQU010000186.1 GCA_013042105.1 Boseongicola sp. | reverse complement strand
ACGCGGAGGTCCCTGATCCGGCGACGACGTTGCCTCAAACGACTGAAACATCAATTCGCCTTCTTTAGCGCCATCTTGCGCGCGCGCGCGCGTGGATTGCTGTCAAACAAGGCCGCAAGCTGCTCGGTCATCGCACCGGCAAGTTGTTCGACATCGGTGATCGTCACCGCGCGGCTGTAATACCGTGTCACGTCATGACCGATACCGATCGCCAAAAGCTCGACGGCTTTGCGTTTTTCGATCATTTCGATGACGTCGCGCAGATGCTTTTCAAGGAAGTTGGCCGGGTTCACCGAAAGGGTGGAATCATCGACCGGTGCACCGTCGGAAATCACCATCAGGATCTTGCGCGCCTCGCGACGTCCAGCAAGCCGGCGGAATGCCCACTCAAGCGCTTCGCCGTCGATGTTTTCCTTCAACAGGCCTTCCTTCATCATCAGACCAAGGTTCGTGCGGGAGCGACGCCACGGAGCATCTGCGCTTTTGTATACGATATGGCGCAAGTCGTTCAGGCGTCCCGGCAATTGCGGACGACCCTCTTGCAGCCATTGCTCGCGTGATTGGCCACCCTTCCAGGCCCGCGTCGTAAAGCCCAGAATCTCAACCTTGACGTTACAGCGCTCAAGCGTGCGCGCCATCACATCAGCGCAGATCGCGGCGATGGAAATAGGGCGTCCGCGCATTGATCCCGAGTTATCCAGCAACAACGTGACCACCGTGTCGCGAAACTCGACGTCCGTCTCTTGCTTATACGCCAATGGAATTGTCGGGTTCGCAATGATCCGGGCAAGGCGCGCGGCGTCCAGAATGCCCTCTTCCAGATCGAACTGCCAACTGCGGTTCTGCTGGGCCATCAACCTACGTTGCAGCTTGTTCGCCAAGCGGCTGACGGCACCTTTCAATGGGTCCAGCTGTTGATCGAGATAAGCGCGCAAACGCTCCAGCTCGGCAGGCTCCGCCAGATCTTCCGCTCTGATCTCTTCGTCAAATTCGGTTGTATAGACGGTATAATTCGGGTCGGCGTCGCTGATAGGCGCCAGTGGAGGCACCTCCATCTCCGACTCGCCATCCGGCATTTCCGCCTCGTCGCCCATCTCCATATCAGACATGTCGTCCATGGAGATTTGTGCCTGGCTTGGGTCTTGCTCGGCGTCCTGACTTTGTTCTGCACTTGCCTCGGACGCGTCTTCTTCGGCGCCCTGATCGTCGCCTTGGGAATCCGGAGTCTCGTCGTCTTCAGCGCTTTCTTCGGATTGTTCGTCCTGCTCGGGGTCGTCCATGTCCGGATCGTCGCCCAACTGGTCGCCATAGCCCAGATCGCTGATGACCTGCCGCGTAAACCGGGCGAACTCCGATTGATCTTTCAGCACATCTCCCAGATCTTCCAGTGTCCCGCCGGCCTGTTCTTCAATGAAACCGCGCCATAGCTCCAAAACATTGTCGGCGCCTTCGGGAAGGGGGCGTCCCGTCGCCAGTTGTCGCACCAGATATCCGGCGGCAACGGCGAGCGGCGCTTCCGAGGCTTCGCGGATTTGAGCATAGCCGCGCCGCTGCGCGTCATGTGCAATCCGTGCGTCGATATTTCCAGCTGTCCCGGGCATGTCATCTGCGCCGACGGCCTCACAGCGCGCGACCTCCATTGCCTCATAAATATTGCGCGCCATTTCTCCGTCAGGGGCGTATTTCGCGTGCGTGGCCGCATTATGATACCGGCGCCGCAGGGCATAGCCGTCTGCTGTGCCGCGTGCCAAAAGGACTTCGTCGCGAGTCATGCGACGCGTGACTTGCGGCAGGCGCACGCCTTCCTGGTTCATTCCGGGCGGATCAACGGTGAAGCTGACGCCCAGTTCCGGATCATTGGCCATGACTTTCGTGGCTTCAGCCAAGGCCTTCTTGAACGGATCAGCAGGATTATCGTTGTTTGTCATTTGGATACACCGTGGGCGGCCAAAGCCTGACTAGGCTTTAGCTGCAGGATGACGCGCAAGAATGCTGTCCAGGCACGCATCACACTGCGACGCTTGCAGCACTCTCGGGCAGTTCCTCGTCGAAACACCGCTGGAAAAACTCCGCAACGGTTTGCCGCTCAAGTTCGTCACATTTGTTGAGGAACGTCAGGCGGAATGCATAACCAACCGACCGAAGTATCTCGGCGTTTTGCGCCCAGGCAATCACACTTCTCGGACTCATCACCGTTGAAAGGTCACCATTCATGAACGCGGTGCGCGTGAGCGCGGCGACATTGACCATCTGGCTGATGATTTTGCGTCCGCGTTCCGTGTTATAGTGTGGCGCTTTCGAGAGCACGATTGCCGCTTCGGCATCGTGATTTAGATAGTTCAGCGTTGCCACAAGCGTCCAACGGTCCATCTGAGCTTGGTTGATCTGCTGCGTGCCGTGATAAAGACCGGTCGTATCGCCAAGACCAATTGTGTTGGCTGTCGCAAAAAGCCGGAAATAAGGATGCGGATCAAGAACTTCGTTCTGGTCCAGCAATGTCAGCTTGCCGTCGATCTCAAGTACCCGCTGAATAACGAACATCACGTCAGCGCGACCGGCGTCATATTCGTCAAAGACGATTGCCGTCGGGTTGCGAAGCGCCCAGGGAAGGATGCCTTCCTGGAATTCCGTGTATTGGATGCCCTTGTCGACCTTGATCTGGTCTTTTCCGATCAAATCGATACGGCTGATATGGCTATCAAGGTTCACGCGCACGCAGGGCCAGTTCAGTCGGGCGGCAACTTGCTCGATATGAGTGGATTTACCCGTTCCGTGGTAGCCTTGGATCAGGACGCGTCGGTTGTATTGAAAGCCCGCCAAAATCGCGAGAGTTGTGTCAGGATCGAACTTATATGTGGGATCAATTTCCGGCACGCGTTCGTTTGATTCATAAAAACCGCGTACTTTCATGTCGCTGTCAATGCCGAAGACCTCGCGAACGTCGATCTCTTCTGACGGCTTAGCATCTGTATCTATACGCGTATAATCCATTGCCGGTTCCCAATATCTAAACAAAAGCTGTGCGCTGCACTGTCCCGGCGTGCCTGATTTTTAACGCTTTTGCAAGAGGTTGACCCGTCGCGAAGCGCAATTCATATCGGAGTGTGACCTGCCAATTGTGCGCGTCGAATCCACGAGGTCTGACCCATAAGGTTCTGGCATTGTTTGGTGGGGCACCGGCATATCAAGGCCGTCGCAGGCTTTGGGAGGCCGCACCAAAAAGACTGACGCAAAGGCTTACAGGCCTTTCGACCTTTAGCCCCCTATTCAGCGGCAATTCCAGTCATGTTTTCCGCGTTGGGTTCGAGCCGAAAACGGCGAACAAGATCTTGCATGATGATCATCTTGCTGCCGAGACTGCGAGCGGCTTCGCGGCTATCGTCTGCCAACGCAGCGTTTTGTTGAGTAATCGCGTCCATTTGATGCACAGCACTGGCGACTTCGCTAACCCCGGATGCCTGATCCTGCGCACGATTTGTCAAGCTATCCATGGTTGCCGACATGGCGCCGACACCCTCAACGACGTCATTCAACGTGTTTCCAGTGCGCTCAACAAGACTTACCCCGCGCTCAACCTGAGAGACAGTTTCCTCAATCAACAGCTTAATATCTTTTGATGCATCCCCCGATCGTTGAGCAAGCGCGCGGACTTCGGTGGCCACTACCGCAAACCCCTTGCCAGCCTCTCCGGCGCGCGCAGCTTCGACAGATGCATTCAGTGCGAGAAGATTGGTTTGGTAGGCAATGCTGTCCATCACCGCGACGATATCTTTGATTTTTACAGACGCTTCTTTGATATCCGTCATCGCCGAAACTGACGCGCCAACAACCTGGCCTGCTTCGTTGACGTGATCGGTTGCCGTTTTTGCAATCGACGATGACTTGCGCGCAGCCTCCGCGCTGGATTGTACCGATGTCGACAGTTGTTTCATCGCCGCGCTTGTTTCTTCCAAAGCTGCGGCTTGCGTTTCTGCGCGCGACGAAAGGTCGTCTGCCTGTCTCTCCATTTTCGTAGAGCTTGTGCCGATATCATCGCACTGGTGGGCAATTTCGCGAACGACGTCGCCAAGCGTGAGCGTTGTTTCATCGATCGCTTTTTGAAGTTCAAGAAACAAGCCTTGATGATTGCCTTGCATTCTAACGGTCAAATCGCCTTCGGCGATACATGCAAGTACGCGGGCGGTTTCTTCAATACTGGTTTCGACGCTTTCAACCAAAGCGTTCACAGAAGAGACGATTCCGTCGAGATCTACCTGACCGAAATTGCGATCAATCCTGAGGGAGAAGTCGCCATTTGCAGCAGCCGAGACGACACCGCCAAGTCCGGAAGAGAGATCGCGAATGATCTCCTTGCGTTCGCGCTCACTGGCCGCCTGTCGCTCAGCGTCCGCAGCCTGATCCTTTTGCAACTGAAGTGCGCGCAGTCGATCTTCCTTGAGCTCTTTTTCGCGCAATTCCTCCTGAAGCTTTAGCGCCTCGGCAGCGTTTGTCCTGAAAACTTCAAGGCTTCGTGCCATCTCACCAATTTCGGTTTCCAGCTCAATGCCCGTGATTTCGAAATCAAGCACGCCTGAGGCGAGCGTGTTCATATCGCTCACCGTCTGATCAAGACCGCTTCGAATGCGTCCGGATATCCGGCGCGCGGATAAAAACATGATCGCCAATGCCGCAAATACCACAATCGCCTGAAGCGCGGCCAGCAATCCCGCGTTTCTTCTGGTTTCAGTCCACAACGCTGCCTGGCTCACCGAGGCCGCATCGACAGCGTCTTCAACCAGCCCGCCAATGGCAGCAGCGGCAAACAGCAACCCTGAAGACGCCTGACCACGTTGCCCAAGGGCCATTAGCAATTCGGTTTTGGTATCAAAAAACTTCCCAAGTGCGGTTTGCGCGGTTTCTATAAGTTCTTGATATCGCTCGCCCCCGAGGAAGATGGCTCCCCGTTCAAATGCTGTTTCAGCAGCCGCGCGCCAGTCTTCGGATGTCGTCAGATCAGACCGTGAGCCTGTCCTGATGTAGCGCTCCAAGTATAATCGGAACAACGAGAAAGACTGCCTTGCAGCGGTCGTTTGTTTCAACCCGGCAAGCTGCCCATCGATACTGGCGCGTGCCCCAATTTCATCGAGAGCCGCGTTTACGGCTTCCCCGGCTTTACTGAGGTCCTCAACCAATCTCAGCTTGTCGTTTTGTGCGCTTTCAAGCGCCTCAAATTGTGAGGCATATCGGGTCGTGCTGTCGCTGATTTGGGCAAGCAATCCTTCAAAGTCTTCGCTAGACGTCGTCACGGCGTCCTGCGTCCTGACTTCGACGAAAATCTCTGCGACCTCGTTTTGGAAAGTCGTTGCGAAACTGGCATTTGCAGAGTGTTCATACGCGGCCGCCGCCGAGTTTGCTTCCAGAAGATCCTCAAATATGAGGTTCAGTCTTTCAGTGCGCGCGGTTGCATCTCTGAATTCGGTAAAAGACAGTTTGAGCATCAGAACCGAGACCAGTGACACCCCCGCCACCACAAGCAGAAATGCCATCGAAAAGCCACTTAAGGCACTGATCTGCTTGCGAATCGTCCAGTTCTTCATGTCAGCCTCTCCAATCGACAGAGAAGCCCTAGCGGGAATGCCTTACTGGTTCGTGAACTGATACGAAGAGTTTCGGTTCAGTCTAAGTCTGGAAATTGCGGCTTTCCTTGATCTGGTCCCACGCCCAAACAACTTCGGACAATTGGTCCTCATGGCTGCGGTCGCCACCGTTCATATCAGGGTGCAGCACCTTGATAAGTGCTTTGTATGACTTGCGAATTTCTGGCTTGGACCAATGGTCTCGGGCATCCAGAATATCCAGCGCGCGGCGCTCGGTGGGCGGCAGTTTGCGCGAACCACCCGTGCCTTTGCCGTGGTTGCGCGTCGCATTTTCCCCTAAAATTTGATGCGGATCGTCGACGCCAAGCCGCGCCCATGCGCGCTGTTCCTCGCCGGGCTTCGAAAATGGCTTGGTCTGACGTCCCCAAACACGGTCCTTGTCGACCTGTTCGGCAAATTCTTCTTCGGTCGAGCCGTTAAAGAAGTTCCACTTTAGGTTATATTCACGCACGTGATCTTTGCAGAACCAGAAGAACTCATCCAGATCATCCGGTGATTTTGGCGCGCGATACTGGCCGACTTCTTCGCATCCCGCGTGCTCGCACACACGTGTGGAGGTTTCAAAAGCGCCCGACATGCCGCGCCGTGTGCGCGACCGTTTCTTCTTATCCGCAGAAACACTCAGGTTGAAACCAAAGGGGTCTTCACTCATGGGTCTTGCACCTTTCCGACTCGGACGCATGAGTTTACAGTCTCGGTCTGAAGATTGAAGGGGTAGGGCGCAAAAAAATGTCAGTTACCGAAGAAATGCGGGCACGACTTCAAAAGGCCTTCCAGCCGACAATGCTGGAGATCGTCGATGACAGCGAAAGCCATCGCGGTCATGCAGGCTTTCAGGAAGGCGGCGAGAGCCATTTTCAGGTGGCAATTCAATCACCTGTGTTTGAGCCGATGAACAGGATAGCCCGCCACCGCGCCGTGCACAAAGCGCTCGGTGCCGACCTTGTTGGACGCATTCACGCCCTCGAACTGAAAATCACGACCTAGGACGTTGGTTCTGCGCTGTCAGGAATGCGGCTGATCGGGGGATCCACGCGTGCAGGCGTCGGCTCTGGCGACAGCGTCAGTGGGGGTAGGGGCGCTTCGGCCGGTTCCGACGGTGCGACAGCATGTTTGATCCGACGGAAAACCATCATCGACTGATCGGTGATCTGCGTGCCGGTCAGTCCTTTGCGGGATTCGCACGGCAAAGTCTCAACACGCACAAACTCCCAGCCGTCTGCGGCGTGCGCATTCAGAGCATCGGTCATCGCCAAAGCAAAGCGATCCTCAGTGGTTTTTACGCCTTTGGCTTTTGTGCCGCGCGCGGGCGCGGGGACTGCCTTGTATTCAAACCTGACCACGGGGACGCTCCTTTGTCATGCCGTAGAGACGATCCTGCCCGAAACCGCCCCAATAAAGCAAACGTAACGCTGCGACCTCAAAGGCCAAGTTTTGCTGCGACGATCTCATTGACGGCCTTTGGGTTGGCCTTGCCGCCCGTTGCTTTCATCACCTGACCGACAAACCAGCCCGCCAGCTTGGGGTTGACCTTGGCCTTCTCAACCTGCGCGGGGTTCTCTGCGATAATCCGCTCGACCTCTGTCTCAATCGCGCCCGTATCGGTGACCTGCTTCATACCGCGTTCTTCAACAAGTGCGGCCGGATCACCGCCTTCGGTCCAAACGATTTCAAATAGGTCCTTCGCGATCTTGCCCGAAATGTCGCTCTTTGTGATCAACTCAACGATCCCGCCAAGTTGAGCGGCAGAGACAGGGCTGTCCGCGATCTCAAGGTCTTCCTTTTTCAGACGACCGAACAGTTCATTGATCACCCAGTTCGCAGCCAGCTTGCCGTCTCGACCCTTGGCGACGTCCTCGAAGAAAGCTGCGTTGTCGACGTCCGCCGTCAACACGCTCGCATCGTATTCGGTCATGCCGTAGTCGGTCACAAACCGCACGCGTTTGGCGTCCGGAAGCTCGGGCAATGAGGCTTCGATGTCATCCACCCAAGCCTGTTCAATCTCCAGTGGCAGCAGGTCGGGGCAGGGGAAATAGCGATAATCATGCGCTTCTTCCTTCGAGCGCATCGAGCGCGTCTCGCCCTTGTCAGGATCATAAAGCCGCGTCTCCTGAACGACCTCTTTGCCGTCCTCCAGAAGTGCAATCTGACGCTTGGCTTCGACGTCAATCGCCTGCTGAATGAACCGCATCGAGTTCATGTTCTTAATCTCGCACCGCGTGCCAAGATGCGAAAAGTCCTGTGTTTCCTGATACTTCTCGTAGTCCCCCGGACGGCAGACCGAGACGTTCACATCCGCGCGCAAATTGCCGTTCTGCATGTTGCCGTCGCAGGTTCCGAGATAGCGCAATATCTGGCGCAGCTTCACCACATAGGCAGCGGCCTCTTCAGGGCCACGAATGTCGGGGCGGCTGACGATCTCCATCAGGGCGACGCCCGTGCGGTTCAAATCCACGAACGACATATGCGGGTCCATGTCGTGGATCGACTTGCCCGCGTCCTGCTCAAGGTGAATACGCTCAACCCGCACCAGACGCGCAACGCCGGGGCCCATATCGACGAGGATTTCGCCTTCGCCAACAATCGGATGGTAAAGCTGACTGATCTGATAGCCCTGCGGCAGATCAGGATAGAAGTAATTCTTCCGGTCAAACGCTGAAGTCAGGTTGATCTCGGCCTTCAGACCCAGCCCTGTCCGCACGGCCTGTTCAACGCAAAACTCATTGATGACGGGCAACATCCCCGGCATCGCCGCGTCCACGAAAGCCACATTCGAGTTCGGCTCGGCCCCAAAGGTCGTCGAAGCCCCTGAAAACAGCTTTGCCTTTGAAGCGACTTGCGCATGAACCTCCAGCCCGATCACCAATTCCCAATCCCCGGTCGCGCCGGCGATAACTTTGGGTTTTGGGGTTTCGTAGGTCAGATCAAGCATATTGCGCACCGCTGGTTATAACGCGCTGGTTTTAGGCGAGCCCGCGCCAAGCGGCAAGGGGGCAGATCACTGGCGCTTTGCTGCTCATTTTGACGACACGTGAGGTCGCAAACACTTGGCAGACGGGCGGATTTCGTGTCCAATTAGGCCCGTGGGGGCGTCTGGAGCAATGATGAACATGGCGCGTATAGGAATTGTCGGACTTGGCGTGATCGCATTGGTGGCTTTTGCCTGCTCCCGGTCGCCCGAACCAGAACCCACTGTCGCCGTTCAGGGACCTGTAAAAGTCCGCTGGGACACAGAAGAACGCAGCACACGGTGGACCCGATCTGCGATGAATGCCCTCGACACACACGGCGCGCCGCTGGTGGCGTTGGTTCCGGGCGACATTGACCAATACTGTCCGGGATACCCGGAAGCGAGCGAACGCCAGCGCAAGGCCTTTTGGGTCAACCTGATCGCCTCTCTCTCGTATCACGAAAGCACATGGCGTCCCGACGTCTCCGGTGGCGATGGGCGCTGGCACGGTCTCTTGCAGATCGCCCCGGCAACGGCACGCGGCTACGGCTGCATTGCGGGGGATGCAAACGAACTGAAAGACGGCGCTTTGAACGTGTCCTGCGGCATTCGGATCATGGCGGAAACGGTCACGCGTGATGACGTCATTTCAGAAGGCTTTCGCGGTGTTGCCGCAGATTGGGGACCCTTCCATCAAGAGCGCAAACGCAACGACATCAAAGCCTACACGCAAAGCCTGCCATATTGCTGATGGTCAGGATTGTCGTTCTTTCGCTGGGGCTTATCGCGCTTTGTTCGAGTGTCATTGCACAAGAAGAGCCGATGAAGGCGGAGGAGTCCGCTGCCCCCGCAAGCCTCACCGTGAGCCCTGCGCCCCGCAACAACGACGTGCCGCGTGCGCGTTGGGAACACCGCCAGAACGGTGCCCTGTGGACTCGCGTCGCATTGAGAGCAGTCGCCACGCACGGCGCCCCCCTGCTCGATGTGGTCCCAAGCGATATCGCCGAATGGTGCCCTGCCTATCCCGACCAAACCCGCGAAAACCGCACCGCCTTTTGGGCCGCCCTTTTGTCCACGCTCTCGCGCTACGAAAGCACGTGGAATCCCCGCGCCGTGGGGGGCAATGGGCGTTGGTTCGGCCTTCTGCAAATCTATCCCCCAACCGCCGAGTTTCGCGACTGTCGCGTCCAAACCGGCGAAGGGCTGAAGCGCGCCAGTGCCAATCTGAATTGCGCCGTCCGTATCATGGCCATCACCGTTCCGCGCGACGAAGCGATCTCAATCAAGAACACGCGGTGGCGCGGTGTCGCCGCCGACTGGGGTCCGATCCGCAACGACTGGATGCGTCGCGACATGCAGCGCTATACCCGCAAGCAAACCTATTGCCGCGCGCTTGCAGAGGTTCGCCCGAAAGCGCGGCCAGACGCTCAGGCCGCTTTGGCGGAATAGACCGGGAAATCAGGGTTTTCAGTGATTTTCGGCGCACCAGTGCGCTCAAAAGTATCCGCCAGATTGGCGCGGATCTGATCCAATGGGATGTGCCACAGACGCGGATAGATCACCCCGAGATGACGCCGCACCAAAGCATCAAAGGCGTCGCGGTAAACCATGCGCCGTTCACCTGTCACAAGCGTGCCTTCCTTCAGTAACGTGGCGGCAGCCCAGTTCACGTCAGCCTGCGTGCCAGACAGGCGCGCAAGGTCCATCAATCCGGCCGACAGGCGCTTGGCGTCAACGTGTTCGCGCAAATCCGGACAGTCGGCCAGAGCAGGCAGGACGCACAAAGCATAGCCGCCCTTGCCAAGCGTTTCCGCCGTGCGCGCCTCGGCGCGGTCGGCTTCCTTGTTGAAAATCTGCAGGTTGATCGGTCCGTCCGCAAAAAGTTGCGGCATGTGAATGGCGTAGATCGCAGGGTTCGACGGATCGAGATCAATCCAGTCCTCAAAGGCAGGTGCCAGTCGCGCCGCACCATCCGGCATTCCAAGCGCCAACTCATAGTAGGCACTCGCCAGCAATGGCGACATCCGTTCAACCGGGTCAAATCCGGACAGGATCGCCTCGGCCTTTAGATAATGCTGCGCCATCAGTCGCCATGCGCGTGAACGCTCGCTTTCGGGCCAAAATTCAGCGCGGCAATTGTCCGCCAATAGCATATGCGCGCAAGCGGCCAGAACGGCGTGAACCGGGTCGTCGGGGGCCTCGGTATGGCGTGCCACATAGTCGGCGATCATTTCGTTGGCATCGTCGAGAGTGTCCAGAGTATCGCGGGACGCTTCGTCGATGCAGGTCTGAAGCGGCAAAAGACAGGTCTCAATCGCGATGTCATGGTGCCGCGTGCCGCCCGGTGTAGCATCAAGCCGGCGCTCCCAAGCCGAGATTTCAAGCGAAAGCTGCGCCCATTCGCAGCGCGCGAACAGGTCCGATACGCGGTTTGCAACGGCAGCATGTGCGACCAGATCAGGATCGTTGCGCACAACCGGAATAAGAAGTTCGCGCGCCAGATCGGACGTCGAGATCGGCTTTGAGCGCTCGGCCAGCGCGGCACGTTGAAAGCTGCGCAAACTGCCCATCGTCAGTGCGCCTAAAAGCGTCAGCGAAAACGCAATCCCTACCGGACCTGACAGAGTGTCTGCCAGGCCGGTCAGGTAGGGGGTTGTTTCGAGGGGCATGTGTGATTCTTCTCCGCCGCAACGGGTTCACTCAATCTTGGGAATTGGGCGACTTTAAGGCGAAACCCTTGAAAAACAGCGATTTCAGCGGGCCCAGCTTGGAATACGCGTGTTTTGCAGAAGCGAGACTGTCGGCGCATGCCGCCCACCCAGAGACAGCGTCGCCTTGCGCAGCAGCGCAATGGCGTCCTGCGAGTTGCCGGGCAGCGCCGATGCAGAAATCGGCTCGCCAATTGTCATGCGATAAGGCTGCCGGTCCTTGTTCAGCGTTTCATGAAACAATGTGATGTCCCGCAGCGTCGGATGAATCGCATCAAACAGATAAAAAAGCGCCGAATTTCGCGCGCGAATATGGATCGGGATCACCGGCAAGTCATATTTGCGCGC
>JABDQU010000211.1 GCA_013042105.1 Boseongicola sp. | reverse complement strand
CATCAGGAAAATCGCGATGTATTCACCGGCCATAAAGAGCAGGAACGGCGTTGAGGAATACTCAACCTGATAGCCCGCCACCAGTTCCGATTCAGCTTCCGGCAAGTCAAACGGAGGGCGGTTTGTTTCCGCCAATGCGCTGATAAAGAACAGAAATACCATCGGGAAATGCGGCAACCAGTACCAGCTAAAGATACCCCAGTCGCCATCTTGTGCCCGCACGATATCGCCGAAATTCATCGACCCCGTCGTCAGGATCACACCGATAATGATCAGACCCAACGAGACCTCATAGGAAATCATCTGCGCCGCCGAGCGAAGCGATCCCAAGAACGGATACTTCGAGTTTGACGCCCAGCCGCCCATGATCACGCCGTAGACTTCCAGCGACGAAATCGCAAAGACGTAAAGGATCGCGACATTCAGGTCCGCCAGAACCCATGTGTCATTGAACGGGATCACCGCCCAGGCAATCATCGCCAGAACAAAGGACGTCATTGGCGCCAGAATAAACACAGGCCGGTCTGCACCCGCCGGGATCACAATCTCTTTGACGACGTATTTCAGCGCATCCGCAACCGTTTGAAGCGCGCCCCAGGGGCCAACCACGTTCGGCCCGCGCCGCATCTGAACCGCCGCCCAGATTTTGCGGTCGCCGTAGACTAGGAACAACAGACTGACCATCACAAAACCGATGACCAAAAGCACCTGTGCCATGACGGTCACCAGAATGCCGAGAGGTGTGCTCAGAAACTCAGCCATACGTCCCCAACTTTTTCGTTCCCTTGGACGCTTTTACGCCCAGTTCTTATAAACAGCATCCGGGTCCAAGAAACCAGACCCGAGCCGCCCTATTCTGCTGCCAGTTTCCCGGCTTTTCTCTCGCGCGCACCGGCCTGCAATTCGCCCATCAAGGGCGCAGCCCGCAGGATCGGGTTCGTGAGATAGTGATCGGCTACGACAGCGCCGAACTCGCCGTCCGCCGCGTTCGCATTTTGAACCGGGGACCATTCGTTTTCCGGCACCTGATCAATGTCTTTCAAATGCGGAGCGGCCTCGATCATCTTTGCCCGCAACTGCGCCAAAGAATCATAAGGCAAGGTCGCGCCCAGTTCCGCCGACAACGCCCGCAGGATCGCCCAGTTTTCCTTCGCCTGCCCCGGAGGGAACGACGCGCGGAGCGCCAACTGCGGCCGCCCCTCGGTGTTCACGAACAGCCCGTTTTCCTCGGTCCATGCGGCACTTGGCAGAACAATGTCTGCACGATGTGCACCCCGATCACCGTGGCTGCCCTGATAAATCACCGTGGCACCCGCCGCGATCTCAACCTCGTCCGCGCCAAGATTGTAAACAACCTCCGCCCCGTCCAACGCCGCCGACACGCCGCCTTCGGTCACCGCACCCACATCCATCGCACCAACGCGCGACGCGGCCGTGTGCAGCACCAGAAACTTCGACTCGGTCTTTTCGGCAAAGGCCATCGCATCCGCCAAAGCGCCCTCGCTTTGCAGTGCGCCCATTCCGATGATTACCAGTGAATTGCGCGACAGCGCGTCCGAAGGATCTCCATCCCGCAACGCCCGCAAACCATCGCGACCGGTGCCGAGATGGAAATAATCATACGTCAGATCAACCGCTTCGCCGACGAGACCAACCTTGGCCCCCTTCGTCCATGCCTTGCGGATCCGCGCGTTCAAAACAGGCGCTTCCGCCCGCGGGTTCGCGCCGACCAGCATGATCGCTTCCGCCGTATCGATATCTTCAATCGAGGCCGTCCCGACATACCCCGACCGGTTTCCGGCTGGCAGATCGGAACCATCAACACGACACTCAACCGAGCCGCCCTGCCCCTCAACCAGCTCTTTCAGCGCATAGACCGCCTCAACAGGCGCCAGGTCCCCGATCACACCGGCAACCTTCTTGCCCGACATCGCCGCCGCCGCCGCGCCTAAGGCTTCCGGCCAACTCGCCGCACGCAGCTTACCATTCTCGCGGATATATGGCGTATCCAACCGCTGGCGGCGCAGACCGTCCCACGCATACCGCGACTTGTCCGACAACCATTCCTCGTTCACGCCGTCATGGTTGCGCGGCAAAATCCGCATGACTTCGCGGCCCTTGGTGTCGACACGAATGTTCGACCCCAAAGCGTCCATCACATCAATCGTCTCGGTCTTCGTCAGCTCCCACGGCCGCGCCGTGAAGGCATAGGGCTTCGACGTCAAAGCGCCCACGGGGCACAAATCCACGATATTGCCCTGCATCTCACTATCTAGCGTCTGACCCAGATACGAGGTAATCTCAGAATCCTCACCGCGCCCTGTCTGCCCCAACTCGGGCATGCCTGCGACCTCGGTGATGAAGCGCACACAGCGCGTGCACGAAATGCAGCGCGTCATGGCGGTGCCAACCAATGGCCCCAAATCCATATTGTCTGTCGCGCGCTTCGGCTCGCGATACCGCGAGAAATCCACGCCGTACGCCATCGCCTGATCCTGCAAATCGCACTCGCCACCCTGATCGCAAATCGGGCAATCCAGCGGGTGGTTGATCAGCAAAAACTCCATCACGCCTTCGCGCGCCTTCTTCACCATCGGAGACTTCGTCTTCACGACGGGTGGCTGCCCTTCCGGGCCGGGGCGCAAATCCTTGACCTGCATCGCACAGGACGCGGCAGGCTTTGGCGGCCCACCGACAACTTCGACCAGACACATCCGGCAGTTGCCCGCGATGGACAAACGCTCATGATAGCAAAATCTCGGAATTTCGATCCCGACCTGCTCGCAGGCCTGGATCAGCGTCAGTGCCGGATCAACTTCGACTTCCTGATCGTCGATGATGATCTTTCTCAGATCGGACATTAGACTTCGGTTCCCTTAGGTTCCGCCGCCTCTTGTCCGGGCGACGTGTCACTTCGCGCGAAGCAGTCGACCTGCTGCACTATTCTTGGCTATTTCTTCACGGCCAACAGTGCAATACCCTTGCGGCGTTTCAGCGCTGGCCCCGCGTTCGGCCAGATCAGCTTCAATACGCACCCTAAGCTTTTGTTTTTCCTCACGATTGTCGGTCAATTCCTCAATCTGAGCCGGAGAATACCCCGCATCCAGCGCGTATTTTTCCAGTGCTTTTAGGTAATTATACGCGCGCAGATAGCGCGGCGAGATATCATCGCAATTTCGGCGCACCATGTCCGCAAGGCCTATCGCATAAAATCCAGCGATCACTGTGCGGTTTTCGTGCAAGGGCTGCAAAGCCACGGCAGGTGTCGAAACCGACACCACAACAGCCAGAATTCCCAACTTTTTCACAAATTCAATCACGCTTTACCTGCTCTTTTTTGACAGCCCGGGTTCCGCTCCCCGCCTGTCTCTTTGATATAGGCGTCCAAAGCGCAAATGTTGAGACGGGGTTCAAGAAGTGACACAATTGGGCGCTTTCTCGCTGCGAAGCAAATATAGAACTTCGCTTAACTTATTGGAAATAATAAATTTTCACCCACAGATCCAAAGCAACACCCCGCGTGAGCAACGTTACGTCCGCTAACGCAAACCCCGTTTAACGCCGCCGCTCGCGCAGCGGATGAACGCCCCGGCCAGCTTTGCGCAAGAACGCCCCCACCATCACCAGCCCGACAAACCCAAGACCAACCACAGCGCCCCAGCCCCAGACCGGCAACATCTCAGCACGCAGCGCAAGCACCGCGCCCCACAAAGGCACACCGATCAAGATCAAAGTAAGAATGGCACCAAGAGCACTCAGAAATCCGTCCCAAAAACGGATCATCTGCCTGCCCTCAAAGTTTGCCGCCGCTCAAAGCGCGGTAGGCAAGCACGGAACCGGTCACGAACAGCAATGCAATCATCGCACCCGACGCGTAAGGGAAGACCATACTGTGCAAATAAAACGCAAAGTCGCTGGCAAACATATCTAGTGCCACCCGCAGGCCGTTTCCAAAGAAAACCAATCCCGTCAGAATGACCGCAATCGACGACCACATTGGCTTAATTGTCGATCTGGTCACGAAGTATAGGCAGGCCGTCGCCATGCCAATCTGCAAAAACGCAAAAGCTGTGTACATTGATCGTCCTGTCGCCTGC
>JABDQU010000181.1 GCA_013042105.1 Boseongicola sp. | reverse complement strand
CAAGCGCGAAACAGCAGGCGATCAGTGTGCTGAGGAAACGGGTGATCATTCGACGATGTCTCCTTTCAGAAAAGCTTGGGCTGCGGCGGTTTCGGGGCCAGCGAAGAAGTCAGCAGCCGGCGTAGATTCCACGATTTGGCCGTTAAGCAGGAACGTGATGTGTGCCGCAATCCGGCGGGCCTGACCAAGATCGTGGGTGGCCATGACAAGCTTCGTGCCGTGGGACTGGGCGTGGGCGAGGATGGCTTCGATTTCGCGGGTGGAGCGACCATCAAGGCTGGCGGTGGGTTCATCGAGGAACAAAACTTCGGGGCTGGTCACAAGTGCGCGGGCGAGAGCCAGTTTCTGCTTCTCGCCCCCCGATAGGACGCTGGCACGCAGGTGGGACATGGCACTCAGGCCGACCTCTTCAAGCATTTGTGCCGCACGGGCGCGCGCGGTTTTCTTTGTGTCGCCTCGGATGGTCAGGGGATAGGCGACTTTTTCAAGCGCCGTGCGTCTGAGCAGGATCGGGGTCTGGAAGACGAAGGCCTGGGCAAGGTCAGCTTCGGCGCGGGGCACGGACCATGTCGTCGAACCGGCGGTGGGGCGGGTGATGCCGTGGCAGACGCGCAGAAGGGTTGATTTGCCCGCACCATTGGGACCAAGCACAACGAGGGGGCCGCTGTTCTCGACCCTGAGATCTACCGGGCCAAGGATCGTGCGACCAGCGCGGCGCACCTCGATCCCGTCAAGTGTCAGCGGGAGGATTGTCATCACCAACGCCCCCTTTGCTCGGTGCGCGACAGCCAGTGCATTGCCAGGTTCACGAGGATCGCGAGGCCGATCAGAATGAAGCCCAGACCAAGCGCCAGTGCGAAGTTGCCTTTTGAGGTTTCAAGCGCGATGGCGGTGGTCAGCACGCGGGTCACCTGATCGATGTTGCCGCCGACGATCATGATCGCGCCAATCTCGCCGATGGCGCGTCCGAACCCTGCGAGTGTCGCGGTCAGAAGGGCACGGCGCGCATCCCATGTGATGGTGCGGATGCGCTGCCATTTGGTCGTATTAAGAGAGATTAACAGGTCGTGGTAGTCGGCCCAGACATCGCGAAGGGCCTGATGGGCGATCGAGGCGACAAGCGGCGTGACGATAATGACCTGTGCGATGATCATCGCTGTGGGTGTGAAGAGAAGTCCGAAGACTCCGAACGGGCCGGAGCGCGACAACAGAATGTAGACAACGAGGCCGACGACCACTGGCGGCAGGCCCATGAGGGCATTGAGGATCGCGATGGTCGCGCGGCGGAACCGGAAGCGGCTGACGGCAAGCCAAGCCCCAAGCGGAATGCCAAGAGCAGCGCCGATGATGACCGCAGTCAGCGTGACTTGCAGCGAGCGTAGCGTGATGTCGATCAGGTCGGCGTCCAGCGTGATGATCAGCCCGAAGGCCGCGACCACGCCGTTCCAGATATCGTCCATTACGCGCGCGCCTTTTGACGCGGCAAATCGATACGCGCTCTGGTCGTTATCAGAAGGGATCGCGGGGCGGTCATATTGCGCGTGGCCTGTGGAACTCTAAGCGTCGATGCAACTGAATAAGCAAAAACGCAACCGGGGTGAAGGGAGCGATTTGAAATCGCGCACTGAGCCGTCGGGGCGTGTTGTCTTCAGGCAAACGGTCAGGTGCGGCGGGCCTTTTCAAAGCGCCAGGCGCGCTTGTGCGCGTCGACGGATTTCCTGAGGTCACCGAGGTCTTCATACACCCCCGCAAGCGCAAGCGCGAAATCACGGCTCCACAAATGATAGTTCATGTCTTTGGAAATTTGCGCTCCGAAACGGTTCAGATCGCGTGCGCGCTCGAGATCATTGCGCGCATGTTCCAGCGCCGCGTGACGGTGGATAATCTGGCATTGCGCGCGGAAATCGCGGTCTTTGATCGCAACATCCAGACCGTCGCTGAACGCTTCTTCGGCCTTCGTGAAATCGCCGAGCGCGACATGAAACGCGCCCAAGACTTCAAGCGTATAAGGCACGATCACGCGGTTGGCGTGTTTTTCGCAAAGCTCAAGGGATGTCTCGGCGTGACCGATCCCCTTCAGCACATCATCATCGCGCATCATGCTACGTGCGATATTGTGCTCGACGCGCGCCAGTTCCGCTCCTGTTGCCACATCGCGGGCGCGCGACAAAGTAAGGCCGGACCGCGCGCTGTCGCCCTTATAGCGTTGAACCGTTGCTTTGGTCGTCAGAAGATCAATGTAGGCTTCCAGATGATCGTCAGGATCGATGAGGTCGAGGCCGCGTTCGACGGAATTTGCAGCAAGATCAAGGCGGTTACGGGAGTAGTGGAGAACGCCGAGTATGGAATAGATATGGCCGCGACATTCCGGGTGGTGGGTTTCGGACAGGTAGGTCTCGCAGTCCAGACTATGCGCCATCGATGCGTCAAAGTCGCCGCGCCACTTGGTCTGCCATGCCAGTGTAAGGTGGGCGTATCCGCGCGGAGCTTTCATTGAGTCCGTGTCGGTTGCGACGGCCGTTTTCAATGCGGCTTTTGCATAAGCTTCGCTTTTCTCGCGTGAGGACCACCGGCTCCGCCATGCCAAACGGTTCAAAAGGGCCGGATCACCTTTTGCAACGGCGTCGGAGTGAGGGAGCGACCAGGTCAAGGGACCTCCATCCGGTGGCAAATGATTATGTGAAATTGCAAAATATTTTCTCTGAAAAACGAAACGTAGAAAGTTCGAGATGTTTTAGCTGTGCTGGAACAAAATACCAAACGCTAAAAATCTGGCGGTCGCTTTTGGTTACAGCCTGTAAGAATTGCACGGAAAGGTCGCAACCAGCGGGGCCGTGACGCAAACGGACGCGTTTTGATGATGGTGTGGCAGCCATCGTGCAGGGACCTGCGATATTGAAGGAAGAACGCATGAAGGTTGGGTTTATCGGGTTGGGGAACGTGGGCGGTAAGCTTGCGGGAAGTCTGTTGCGCAATGGGTATGACCTGACCGTCCGGGATCTTGACCCGACGCTGGCTGAACCTTTTCTGGCACAAGGGGCCCATTGGGCTGAAAGTGCCGCCGCGTTGGCAGAAGCGGTGGACCTGGTCGTGACCTGCCTGCCCTCACCCGCCGCTTGTTTGGCGGTGATGGAAGGCGACAGCGGCGTGTTGGAGGCGATGGTGCCCGGGAAAATCTGGGCCGAGATGTCGACCACCGATGCCGATGAAATGGCGCGGCTTGCCAAACTGGTGCAAGCCAAAGGAGCCGCGGCGATCGAGTGTCCGGTTTCGGGGGGCTGTCATCGTGCGGCGACGGGAAACATCTCGATTTTCGCTGGCTGCGACCGGGAGACCTTTGAGCGGATGTTGCCGATCCTCACGACGCTTGGACGCAGGGTTTTGCACACCGGGCCGATTGGGTCTGCGTCTACTTTGAAGGTGATGACGAACTATCTGGCGACGGCGAACCTGCTCACAGTCTGCGAGGCGATGGTGACGATGAAGGCGGCAGGTGTGGACCTTGCGACGACCTATGAAGCGATCCGCATTTCTTCCGGCACGTCTTTTGTGCATGAGACGGAAAGTCAGGTGATCCTGAACGGTTCGCGCACAATCGATTTCACGATGGACCTTGTGCTAAAAGACATCGGTTTGTTTCAGAGTATCGCCGAGGACGCCGGTGTGCCTCTGGAGATCTCGCCTTTGATGATCGAGATTTTCAAGGACGGTCAGCAGAGATACGGCGCACGCGCGCAGTCTGACGACATTATCCGCAGGCTGGAAGAGGCGACAGGGCTGGATATCACGGCAACCGGGTTCCCCGCAGAGATGGTCGATGATGAGCCGGAAGAACCGGGCTATGAGGTCGAGGTGAAACGCGCTTGATTGTCGGGTTTCATTGACGATAGCCCAAGGGCATGACGCGCCTGATCCTGTTCAATAAGCCCTATGGGGTGCTCTCGCAGTTTACGGATGCGAAATCCCCGACCGAGCGCCCTACTCTGTCGGGCTTTGGT
>JABDQU010000169.1 GCA_013042105.1 Boseongicola sp. | reverse complement strand
AAGCCGGGGATAGAAAAGAACCATTTCAGGATGTTGAGCGGCTTTTGGGGCCAGTCGAACAAAGGCATGAAGCCTGCTGGTCTGGTGGGGCGCCATTCGCCGCGCCGGTCGCGGGTTTGGCCGTGTTCGTCTGTTTGGACGTCGCTCATTGGTCAGTGCAATCTGGCGTGGACGATGTAGGCCGCTACGGCCTCTTCACCTAAAGCGCGCATCGCTTCAAGTCTATGATATCCTTCAACTAAAACAAATTTCTCGCCGTCTTTGCGCACGCGAATGGGCGTGATCTGACCGTGTTCAAGGATGTCGGTCGCAAGCGCTTCCACCTTTTCAGAATCGAGCGTCTTGGCCCGTTTGACCGGCACGCGAATAGCATCGATATCAAGAAACTGCTTTTGCAACATGGGCCGGAGCCTAGCACGAAGTCGGCGGGCTGCATCAGTTTTTTGCAACGTGCGGTGTGTCATGGTCTGCTGCAACGCCGTCTGAAGCCGGAGGCCTGAAAACAAGGGACATCCTGGCAAAAAGCGACGTCGGTATCGCGTCGGTAATACGTCGGTTTTACGTCGGTGCACGTTGCTATCCGCAACAGCAACACCACCAAATGTTGTGGTTGTCTTCTTAAAGATGAACATCCTCTTAACGCGCGGGATGTATCGGTTATACACTGTGTGAGAATTGCGACTTATAAGGTGCGCTATGGTGAAATCTGATGAAGACAAAGTTGAGGGCCGCCTGAAGGGTGAGCAGACTGAACCGAAGGAGGCCGAGAACCTTTTTGTGCGGCTAATCTATATGATCATCATCGCTTTGATGATTTCGATTGCGCAGACGGTTCTTGGATTCATGACTGTGGTGCAGTTTGTGATCATGCTGATCAACAACAAAGAACCAAACGAGCGGATTTCGGACTTTGGCACTGATCTTGGTATCTGGATTGCCAAGGCCGCGCGCTTTCAGACGGCGGCGAGCGAGGTGAAGCCCTGGCCGTGGACCGAGCTGGACTGAATTCGTCTTGATGGTTTGAGATCGCTTCGCGGCGAATTTTCAGCGAGAGTTTTGCGGGCAAGTCGCTGCGAAAGGTTCGATTGTATGTATCTGGGGCTTGATCTGGGGACATCGGGGCTGAAGGCTCTTGTGATCGATGGAGAGCAGAACGTCGTCGCGCAGGCCAGCGCGGCGCTGGAGGTGTCGCGGCCGCGGTCGGGTTGGTCCGAGCAAGACCCCGCGCATTGGATTGATGCCTGTAAGTCAGTGTTGCGTGCGCTGCCGGCGACGGTGAAGCGAGAGGTCAAAGCGATTGGCCTGTCGGGGCAGATGCATGGGGCCGTGATGTTGGATGCGTCCGACACGCCCTTGGGCCCGTGTATTTTGTGGAACGATACGCGTTCAGCGGTGCAGGCGGATGCGATGGATGCGGATCCGAAGTGGCGCGAGATCACGGGGAATATCGTATTTCCGGGGTTTACAGCACCAAAGCTGGCCTGGGTTCGGGAGCATCAGCCACAGGTTTTTGAGCGGGTTGCCAAGGTGTTGTTGCCGAAGGATTACTTGCGGCTTTGGCTGATCGGCGAGCATGTGTCCGAGATGTCGGATGCGGCCGGGACAAGTTGGCTGGAAACGTCCAAGAGAGACTGGTCTGACACGCTATTGGACGAGGCCGGGTTGTCGCGCGGGCAAATGCCCCGGCTTGTTGAGGGCTCGGACATTTCGGGCGTCTTGCGCGCCGAGGTGGCTTCAGAATTCGGATTTAGCGTAGTTCCTGTGGCGGGTGGCGGCGGCGACAACGCTGCGTCGGCGATTGGTATGGGTGTTGCAAGGGCAGGTCAGGCGTTTGTGTCTTTGGGCACTTCGGGTGTGTTGTTTGCGGCGAGCGATGGTTATCGCCCGGCACCGGAAACGGCTGTCCACACGTTTTGCCATGCGCTTCCTCGGACGTGGCATCAGATGGGTGTCATTCTTGCCTGCACAGATGCGCTGAATTGGGCAGCCGGATTGTTTGGCACGACGGCCAAAGCGATGACGGATGAATTGGGCGCATTGCAGGCCCCGGGGCGTACACGGTTTTTGCCGTATCTTGGGGGGGAACGCACGCCTCTGGCGAGTGCGTCGGTGCGCGGCGGTCTGCTTGGGCTGGAGCATGCAACGGATAAGTCAGCGGTCACACGGGCTGTGCTTGAAGGGGTTTGTTTTGCGTTTGCAGATTGCCGTGATGCGCTTGGTGCGACGGGAACGCGGATCGAACGGGTGTTTGCGGTCGGAGGTGGAACGCAATCGGACTATTGGATGAAAGCTTTGGCGACGGCTCTTGAGGTGCCTTTGATGCTGCCAGATGCGGCAGATCTGGGGGGTGCGTTTGGGGCGGCTCGGCTGGCAATGATGGCGGCGACGGACGACGCATTGGTGGTGGGCGAGCCTGCTGTCGCGCGGATTTTCGAACCTGATCAAACGTTGACGGGCGCGTTCCGCGAGGCACATGAAAGCCATCGCAAAGCAGCGGAATTTCTTATGGATTATCCCTGAGCTTTTCGGTCAATGCAGGACGGGCAGGCGGTTTTGTGGCCTGACCAAGGCGTCGATTGAGCGTCTCAGCCTGGGTCGATGGCCAGAGCGGTTCGGGTTTGAGCGATGCTGGCGGTGACGAGATCTCTTAGGGCATCGTAGCTTTCAGGTTCATTTTTGGTGGCCTTCCGCAACCGCTTTACGTCCAGAGCCAGCGCCTTTAGGCCGAGAGTTGCTGCAGCACCTTGCAAGGTATGCAAGGCCGCATCATGCGCTTGGGCGTCGTCGTTTTCAGCGGAGGCCTTCGCGGTTTGAATGAGTTCGTGGGAATCCCGGTCCATGTCGTCGAGAAGGTGTTGCATTAGGTCCCTGCCCATTTCGACCTCAAGACTGGTGATGTGTGACTGATCCAGAAGGGGGCGCTCGTCAGTCTGGGACGTCGCGGTTGCAAACTTTTGCAGAATGGAATGGATTTTCTCGCGCGTTATGGGTTTTGCGACGAAATCGTTCATCCCCGCTTCAAGGCATTGGCGCTGATCGTCCGCAAAAGCATTGGCGGTCAGCGCGACAATCGGCACTTGGGCCCCCTTTTTGCGCAAGGCGCGCGTTGCGGCGATCCCGTCAAGGACTGGCATCTGGAGGTCCATGAAGACGAGATCATAGGTGTCGGCGGCGACTTTCTCGATGGCTTCTTCACCGTTGACAGCGACTGAAACAGTGGCGCCAAAGCGCTGCAAAAGGGCTGTTGCGACCTCACGGTTGATTGCGTTGTCCTCAACCAGCAGGATGGAGGTATCGAAGTGGGTTTGCTTTTCGAAATCTTTGGAGTCGACGTGCTGTGAAACGCCCTGGGTCGCACTGATGTCTGATACCGGGAGTTCCAGCCAGAAGGTGCTTCCAACGTCGGGCAGGCTATCGACCCCAATCGTCCCACCCAAGTCGGTGATGATACGTTTCGAAATCGCAAGGCCAAGGCCCGTTCCGGCGAACTTCCGTGAGGCGGAGCTATCTAACTGATTGAAATTTATGAATAGTTTATTTTGATCTTGTTCCGAGATGCCTGTTCCGGTGTCCTCAACTTCGATGCGCAGACTCTGGTCTTCAAGGATATGCGCCTTGACGGATATATGGCCCTGAGACGTAAATTTGATCGCGTTGCCGATAAGATTAACGAGCACCTGCCGCAAGCGGACGGCGTCGGTGGTGACGGTCTTGGCGGGAAAGGAAACGCGGAAGTCCAGACCGGCGTCTTGTGCGCGCGGTTTCAAGACCGTTTGGATCGTTTCGGCAAGTTCGGGGAGGGACATTGGGGCAAGGGTGTAGCTGACCTTGTGCGCGTCGAGTTTAGAGAAGTCGAGAACGTCGTTTATCACGTCGAGCAGCAGGTGGCCGGAGCGCCGAATTGTCGAAACGCGGGCGTTTTGTTCGTCTGACAAAGGGGTGTCGCGCAAGAGATCGGAGGCACCAAGAATTCCGTTCAGAGGTGTCCTGATTTCGTGGCTCATCGTCGCAAGAAACATCGATTTGGCCTCGTTCGCGGCCTTCGCATTTTTTGCGCTGCGTTCGTTGCGGATACTAAGGTGGCGCAACTGGCGTTGTGTGTAGCGAATTGAGGTCAGTTGTGTGAACTGTAAGGCGACGATCCCGATGAAGATGATCGTCATCGCGGCAACACCGATGGCGAGTTGGTGGTAGTTCCCGATGGCAGCTTCACGGTCCCGAACGCGCTGGACATCGAGATGTTCGTTAGTGCGAATGACAAGGCGGTTGCTTTTGTCGCGAATGTCCTGCGCCTGAGCGAGGATTTCAGGAAGTGCCGCGCGCATGGCTTCCGGATCGTTTGCGATCGGGTCGATGAGCGCAGCCATTTCTGTCAGCGCGGCCATTGTCGCAGAGGCCGTTTGCCATAAAGCATCGGTGTCTGCGAGGCGCGTGGCAAAGTACCCGCTTCGCAGAATTGTGCCGCGACTATACAGGAGATCAAAGCGGCTGTTGATTGCGCCGAGCCCCTCGGGAGTTGGGTCCGCCATTGCAAGATAAGTCGCCTCGATCAGCTTTGCGGCTTCCCGGTGGGTTTGAAAGACGGCCCACATCGAGTCTTCACGGACACTTTCGGCAACAGAATTTTGCCGCTCCTGCAGCTTGAAGAATAGCAGGGTGGTGACCAATACGACAACGAGACCCAGCCCAATCAGGACGCCGACCGCCCGCCCATGGCGGTCGGATGCACCAATCCTGACGAGCCGTGCTGGCATGCTAGTCGATCACTTCAATGCGGGCGATTTGCCAGACTGAACGTCCGAAATACACTTCGTTGAACAACTCGGGCACTTCGTTGAAGGGGTAGATGAGGAAGAGCGGCCCCTTGTCGCGCACCCGGATAACACTTCCGTCGATATGCGTGGCCAGGATGACGGCGTGGTCGCGAAAATCCTGTGTCAGCACATCTGCCGAATACTCGTTCAATGCATAGATGCGCAGCGTTTTGCCCGTGGCCCCAACCGCGTCGAGGATCGCATGACCCAGAGGCCCGGAGAACGTACGCTCGGTGTCGAACCACGGTGTTTTGGTTGTGGTGTCCCGCTGCGCAAGTGCCTCAATCATGGATCGGTCAAACGCTGCCGCGCCGTCTGCATTCGTGTTTTCGATAGCGCCGGTCACGGTCAACAAGACATCGCCTTGCGGCATCGCCAAGTCGCGCGCAACAGCCATGTTGGCGAAAAGCAAGAGTGCAATTGCAGTTAAGATACGCATAGGAATTCCTTGTTTTGATGTAGATTTATGCCGCGGTCACATCTCGGGACGGTGCAGCGTAGACGGCTTCGATTTCAGGTTTTGCGGCGACCAGAGCCATCACGCATTCGGGGTCAAAATGAATACCGGACAAGCGCTGAATTTCGGCGTAGGCGTCGTCAATGGCCAAGGCCGCTTTGTAGGGGCGTTCCGTGCAGAGAGCGTCAAAGACATCCGCAACGGCAACGATCCTGCCTGATATCGGGATATCGTCACCCTTGAGGCCTTGCCCGTATCCTGAGCCATCCCATTTTTCGTGATGGGTCATGGCGACCTCGCAGGCCATGTTTATCAACGCGCTGTCTCCGCCTTCGAGAATGCGGCGTCCAATGTCGGTATGACTTTGAACAAGGGCGGTTTCTTCTTCGGTGAGCTGCCCTTCTTTGTTGAGAACGGCGTCGGGAATGCCAATTTTTCCGGTGTCATGGAGAGGTGCTGCAAGGTAGAGCGTGCGGCAGAATGCTTGGTCCATGCCAAAGTAGCGGGCAACCAGTTTTGAGATCGTGGCAACGCGGGAGATATGTTCGCCTGTGTTGCCGTCCCGTGTTTCGATGGCCAGAGCGAGGCGCCAAATGAGTTCCTGTTCGCGTTCGATGATGGTGCGGGTGGCCTGGGCGATTTCCTGGTCCAGATGCCTTGCGCGATCCGCGAGTGAGAGTTGCGCCTGACGCAGCGACAACAGGTTCTTCACCCGCAGTCGAAGTTCTTCGGTATCAAAGGGTTTGCTAAGAAAATCGGTTGCGCCCGCACTGACGGCGGCAACACGCAGATCCCTGTCACTATCTGCGGTCAGCATGATGATCGGAACATGCTGGTAGTCGGTCAGGTTTCGCAGGTGAGTGACGCATTCAACGCCATTCATTTCGGCCATCTGGTAGTCCACCAGAACGATATCGAAAATCGTCGTATCGCAGCGTGCCTTGGCTTCTTTGGGATCCGTAAACGCTTCGACACTGTAGCTTTTCACACGCTGCAGCAGCGCCTTGATGACATTCATAGTCATGCGGTTGTCTTCTATGACGCAGATTTGCACG